>DAIOEQ010000127.1:0-6385 GCA_036746215.1 Prevotella sp. | reverse complement strand
CCACTATGAGATGCCCAAGGAGATGCTCGGCGGCAACGCCATCGACCTCTTCTGCCAGGACGGCTGGGACATCTTCCCCTCAAAGGGCGAGATGCGCAAGATGGTGAAAGGCAACGGCGTGAGCCTCAACAAGGAGAAACTCACGGCCTTCGACCAGCCCATCACAAGCGACGACCTCATCGACGGCAAGTATCTTCTCGTGCAGCGCGGCAAGAAAAACTACTACTTGATCACCGTGAAGTGACACGCCACTCATTGGGAAGTGACACGCCACTCATTGGGAAGAGGCTGGTTTGCCGCCACGAGATGTCATGTGGGCTCATGGCCTTCGGTGCGTCTTGTGGCATGATAGTGGCAAGTTCTTTCGGCTTACGGCGCAAATAAATGATAAAAAATTTGGTAGTGGACCAAAAAACCACTACCTTTGCAACGCTAATATCTCAGAAAGATTGTCGTATGGTGTAATGGTAGCACAACAGGTTTTGGTTCTGTTTGTCGTGGTTCGAATCCGCGTACGACAACCTTTAGAAATGCCAAATGCTTGAATTCAGGCGTTTGGCATTTTCTTTTTGGCACCGGCGAAACGCTTTGGGCGGCGCTGGCAATCCACAAACACTTGGAAACGACGACGCATCATGATAGCGTCCATAAAGCATAGTATGAAAACAATAATGACATCCTTGCTGCTGTTGTGCGCAATGGCAGCCCATGCCCAGGGACTGATCAAGGGAAAGATACTTGACAGACAGACCAATACGCCCCTTGAGTTTGTAAACATGCGCCTCACCACCACCGCCGACACGGTGAAGTTGGTGCAGGGCGATATCACCGATGCCACAGGGCAGTTCAACATGGTCGACCTGAAACCGGGCACCTACATCCTCACGGCCAACCTGATGGGCTACCGCGACGTGCGCCGCCAGGTGACCATCACCGACAAGGACCGCACCGCCTCGCTCCTGCTCTACATGCGCGAGGACACCCACACGCTGGGTGAAGTGACGGTGAAGGGCATGCGCTCGGCCATGAAACTGGAGGTGGACCGCAAGTCGTTCGACGTGTCTCAGCTCATCACCAACGCCGGCGACGCCGCCTCCGACGTGCTGGAGAACATACCCTCGGTCGAGGTGGACAACGACGGTAATGTCTCGCTTCGCGGCGACGCCAACGTGGAGGTGTGGATCAACGGCAAGGCCAGCGGCCTGACGGCCGACAACCGCGCGCAAATCTTGCAGCAACTGCCGGCCGAATCGATAGAGCGCATCGAGGTCATCGACAACCCTTCGGCCAAGTTTTCTGCAGAGGGCGGCTCGGGCATCATCAACATCGTGCTGAAGAAAGACCTCAAGCCTGGTTACTACGGCTCCGTGCAAGCGGGCGGAAACACGCAGGGTGGCGCCAACACATCGTTCAACATCAATATGAACAGCCGTTGGATTGACGCCTACGCAAACGTTGGATACCGCCACCATGCCGACAAGGGGCACAACGAAAGCTACCAGCAATATCTCAACACCAACACCTACCAGCAGTACAAGGCCGACGACTCGCGGATGGGCAACAGTCTCTTCTCGCGCGCCGGTATCACGTTTCACGCCACAAAAAAGGACGACATCTCGCTCAGCGGTATGCTCATGCACGGTGGCGATAACAACTGGAGCAGCACGCCTTACCACTATGGCACCATCGGCGCGACTGCCGACACGCGCCTCATGACGCGCAACACCACGGGCAAAGGCAACATGAACATGTATTACGGCGAGTTCAACTATCGCCATAACTTCACCGACAAGCATTTTCTTGACTTCGTGGTGAGCTTCGACAAGTGGAAATCGGACAACCAGAACATCTACCAGGACTCCACCACATGGGCCGACACGACCCATCCCACCGACTATGAATGGCAAAGCCGCCCCATGCACCTCAACAACCGCACGTGGGAGGTGAAGCTCGACTATGAGAACCCCATCACCGAGCAGGTGAAGCTGCAAGCGGGCTACCAGGGCAACTTCTCGCACGAGAACACGCCCCAGGAGAGCTACATGGACCCGACAAGCTGGAACGGCGCCAACGCCACGATGGACGAGGCCTACTACAACCGCTTCATCTATGACATGGACCTGCACGCCGCCTACGCCACCACCACAATGAAGTTTGGCAAATTAGGCGTCATGGCGGGCCTGAGAGGGGAGTACTGGAAGGTCAACACCGAGAGTTACACCTGGGCCCAGGAGAACGACGCCACGCTGAGAGACAAGCCCTTCAAGAAAGACTATTTCCAACTGTTCCCCAGTGTCTTCCTGTCCTACCAGCTGACGGAGAACGACCAGTTCCAGCTCAACTACACGCGGCGCCTGCGCCGTCCTTGGGGCGGACAACTCAACAGTTTCCGTGACACGCGCGACGCCACGATGGTGAGCTTCGGAAACCCTGAGCTGACTCCTGCCTTCTCCAACTCGTTCTCGTTCAACTACCTGCGCACGTGGACGGAGCACTCGCTGATGGTTTCGGCTTACTACCGTCCCACCGACATCATCCAGCGCATCAGCTGGCAGAGCTCCACCGACGGCATGATGTACTCCAGCAACTTCAACGTGGCCAAGGACCAGCGCGCCGGACTGGAGCTGACGCTCAAGGACCGTTTCTTCCGCGTGGTGGACCTGACCACCAACGCCAACGCCTACTACTACAAGATTGACGGCTTCAGCTACGACATCGACGGGCAAACGGTGACGGGCGCCGGAGACCACAACTTCACGTGGAGCGCCCGCATGATCGCGCAGGTACAGTTGCCCTACGACCTCTCCGTGCAGGCCAGCGGCAACTACCGCAGCCGGCAGTCGACGGCACAGGGATACCGCAAGTCGAATTACAGCGTTGACCTCGGCGTGCGCAAGAACTTCCTCAACAAGCAGTTGCAGGTGAGCCTCAACTGTCGCGACCTCTTCGACAGCCGCAAGTTCAGGACCTTCTCGTCATCGGAGACCTTCACCCGCCAGCAGCTCAACCGCCGTGGCAGCCGCCGCGTGCAGCTCACCGTCACCTGGAACTTCGGCAACAACTACGCCAAGCGCAAGCCCGGCCACGACCGCCAGGGACAGGCTGACGACGACGCCGGAGGCATGGGCGGATACAATGGCGGCGGCGAGGAATGACACCGCAAGACGGAAGCGACAAGCATCAAGGCACCAAACAAAACAGGCATGGACACAGTTCCATGCCTGTTTTGTTTGGTGCCTTTTCCAAAATGCCAGGAAGCTTTTTCCAAAGGTTAGGATGTTTTTCCCAAAGGCCATGGCACTCTTCCCAAAGGCCAGAAAAGCCTTATCCTGAAGTCAGATGGTCACGGCGGTGCCCGTGACGGTAACCATGATCATGCCGCCGTTTTCTCCCATGGTCTCCACATCAAAGGCGATGCCCACCACGGCGTTGGCTCCCATGCCGCGTGCGCGACCTTCCATCTCGCGCAGGGCCGACTCGCGTCCCTCCTGGAGCACGCGCTCATAGGAGCTGGTGCGACCGCCGATGACGTCGCGGATGGAGGCCATGAAGTCCTTGAACACGTTGGCGCCGAGGATGACTTCGCCCGACACCAAGCCCTTGTAGTCTAAAATCTTGCGACCTTCTATGGTCGGAGTGGTTGTCAGTATCATAATGGTTGGTTTTAAGTTATACGTTCAAGCCGTGAGTCCTGTGCCTGGCTGCTACTGCTGTGCCAGCACATTCCAGAAACACTGGGGCAGGTGGATGTTGTCCACGCCTACCGCGTCGGCGAACAGGGGGGCGATGTCGCCGGGTTCAAAGCCCGCTATGCCGCATCCGATGGGCGTGACGAGGAACACCTGGCCGGTGTGCAGGCGCGCATAGTCGACAAACTGGTCCACATAGGGTCGTATGGTGTCGACGCCACCCTGCATGGTGGGGATGGCGTAGCTTTGTCCCTGCGGCCCCACGCCGACACCCATCTTGGCGCCAAAATAGAGGCAGGCGGCGCGGGCCGCACCGCCGCCGTGCATGCCGGCCAGGTTGCTGCCGAAGACAAAAATCTCATTGGGGGCGAGGGCGGTCACCATCGTTGGCGTGACACGCTGTGGGGGAATGTGCTGTTTCATGTTGCTTATACTTGAAAGGATGCTTGCGTGTGCCATGTCCGGCAGGGGCTGGCTTTCCGGTGCCTCGATGCAGCGCGCCGTGTCCGGAGCCTCATAGCAGGCCTTGAAATAGGGCACCACGACGGTCTCCATCAGCTTGTGGTAGCGCTGGGTGACGGCCGAGGGCGTCATGCCGAGCTGCTCGGCCACTTCCTTGCCCTTGAACCCCTCCACGAGAATCATCCGCAAGATGATCGATGAGCGGCTGTCGCGCGGGAACTGGCGGTGGCACATCTCCAGGACCGTGGCGCGGAAGTCGGCTGTGAAGTTGTTGTCGGGGATGTCAAACTCCACCTGCGTCTTGCCCATGCGGTCCTCGAACGGCTCCACCTGCGCCTCGCGATTGTACGCTTTCAGGCGGTCGAGCGTCACGAAGCGGAAGCCGTTGATCATCCACGTGCGAAGCGATACGCCCGGTCCTCGGTCGTCGAGCTGGCGGAAGTCGCGCTTGCTGAGCGCCAGGTAATACTCGTGGGCGATGCTGTAGAAGTCGAGACCGGGCTTTCCTGCCAGGTCGTAACGCTTGTCGCAGACGTGGTAGGCGATGCGGCAGGTGTCGTAGAAGTAGTCGCGTGTCAGCCGCGAGTCGTGGTGGCGAAGGCCCTCCACGATGGCGTCGTCGGTGAGCGCGGCGGTAGGCTTAGGATTGTTCATCGCCGCAAAAATAGTGATTTTTGTGAAAAAAACAGGTGATGCGCTTAATTTTTTTCATTCCCATTCTTCTAATGGTCAGACACAACCCAAAAAGAACAAGACCATGGAAAGAAGAAAGAAAACCCAGACACGGAGAATTGTCAACCTGGTTATTGTCGATGAGAGCGGCAGCATGAGCCTCATTGAGCGCCAAGCCCTGACGGGTCTCAACGAGACCCTGACCACCGTGAGGCATATGCAGGAACACGACCCGGCCGTCGAACAGCGCGTGACGTTGCTCACCTTCAACAGCGACCACACCCGCTACGTCTTTGACAACACACCCACACGCTATACGCACGACATCGGCCCACGTGAGTACCAACCCGCGGGCGCCACGCCACTCTACGACGCCATAGGGCGGGGTGTCAGCAAGGTCAACGCCCAGACGGGCGCCGGTGATGTGGTGCTCGTCACCATCATCACCGACGGAGAGGAGAACTGCTCCAGGGAGTACGACCTGCACATGGTGAAGCGGCTCATCGAGAAGATGAAGCTGCAATGTTGGACGTTCACCTTCATCGGCACCGACAACCTCGACGTGAGGCGCATGGCCCGCGACATGGCCATCGACAACCACATGGAGTTCACCGAGGACGCTGAGGGCACCCGGCGCATGTTCGAAATCGAGCGCAACGCCCGCAGACGCTTCTGCGCACGCGCCGTCAGCGAGGAGAGGCTCCCCGAAGGTGGCTACTTCGACGGACTGGACAAGAAATAAATACCGGGCCGCGCCATCGCCACCAGTCCGCGCAGGCGAGCAGGCGGGGGGATGCCCGAAGGACAGCGGGCGGGCGCGGCCCCTTGCCGGCGGAAGCGGCATGTGGGCTCGTTTAAATTATTTAAGTGTTTCGGCCCAAAGAAACGTCATTTAATTAGGATGGGAACCAAATAAAATTGTTATCTTTGCAATCGTATAATCGACTTTTTAACTTAAAACAATAGGTTATGACTAGTTTGAAAGACTTTTCATTGGAAGGTAAGAACGCTTGGATCACGGGCGCCACTTACGGTATCGGCTTCAACATCGCCAAGGCTTTCCACGCCGCCGGTGTGAAGAACATCATCTTCAACGACATCGACCAGGAGCATGTCGACCGCGGCTTGGCTTCCTACAAGGAGGCTGGCATCGAGAACGTGCATGGATATGTCTGCAATGTCACTGATGAGAACGCCGTCGAGGCTCTCGTGAAGCAGATCCACGAGGAGATTGGCCAGATTGACATCTTGGTCAACAACGCCGGCATCATCAAGCGCATCCCCATGGTGGAGATGAGCCGCAAGGACTTCCAGCAGGTCATCGACATCGACCTCGTGGGCCCGTTCATCTGCTCCAAGGCCGTGTTGCCTGAGATGATCGAGCGCAAGGAGGGCAAGATCATCAACATGTGCTCCATGATGTCGGAGCTCGGCCGCGAGACCGTGTCGGCCTATGCCGCCGCCAAGGGTGGCCTGAAGATGCTCACGCGCAACATCTGCTCTGAGTATGGCCAGTACAACATCCAGTGCAACGCCATCGGCCCGGGCTACATCGCCACACC
>DAIOEQ010000126.1:6139-6448 GCA_036746215.1 Prevotella sp. | reverse complement strand
GTGCTCAAGGGCGCCGGCAAACGGGCCACCCCCAGGCAGAACCAGAAGGAAAGCCGGCAAGTGCTCTTCTCCCTTCTCGGTGTGAACCTGCAAGGGCAGGTCTACAAGCGACGATCCTTCAATGCCAATGCCGCGATGAAACGCCTCAAGTCGGCCAAGTTCCAGTATTACCGCATGGACAGTTACCACCCAGCATCGCACAGCTACGGCTTCAGCCAAGGCAGTGTGAGGGCGTTCACGCTGAACGACCCGCTCAAGGGATTGAAATAAGAACCAGCAACAGATAAAGACAGCTCTATGAAAACCCAC
>DAIOEQ010000126.1:1217-6104 GCA_036746215.1 Prevotella sp. | reverse complement strand
TCTGGCCACGGCTTTCGTGGCAACATGGATCCTGGCGGGCGCGGCCCTCTTGGCCGCCACCACACCGGCTGCAACGTCTTCGCGCCAGCCCTTGGCCCCCACGGGCGACACCCTGCCGGGACTTCTGCACGACAGGGTGCCGGGCGAGGTGGCCCCCGACAGCACGCATTATCGAGGAAGCGACTACCAGGGCACGCCCATACGGCTCACGGCACGTGCCTATGGCGACAGCGTCGTGCTGCGATGGGCGCCCGCGGGCTATGCCGCGTGGACCTATCTCAACCGCGTGGGCTACAACCTCTATCGCTACGACAGCCATCGCCATTGCGACACGCTGGCCCTGGCACTGAGGCCCAAGTCGCTCGATGCGTTCCGCGCCCGCTATGCCGAGACCGACTCCATCGCCCGTGTGGGCTATGGACTGATCTACGGCGACAACGTGAGGAAGCCCAACGCCACACGCGAGGCGGCGGGCTCCATGGGCTCGATGCTCGAGATCTACGACGACCAGGTGACGAGCCTCGCCTTCGCCGTGCTGGTCTCGGAGTGGCGGCAAGACGTGGCGGAGGACATGGCGATGCGCTTCACCGACCGCCACGTGACCCGTGGCGAGACCTATGACTACATCATACAGCCGGCCGTGATGGACACCACGGGTTCGATGATGATCGTGGGCGGACAGGTGCGCCAGGTGGAGAACGTGGCCTATAGTCCCGCAACCTACCAGCCCCAACTTCGCGACAGTGTGTCGGAAGCGTTGGCGGTGACGCTGTGGTGGGACGATCGGGCCAACTCGTCGTTTGAGATCGAACGCCGTTTGCAGGGCTCGCAGCGGTGGGAGCGCGTCAACCGCCGCACGTATCTGCCGATGTTCAAGCCTGATATCGCTGCCCATGATGATGAAGTGATGTATGTCGACCATGTGCCGCAGCCCGGTACCTACGAGTATCGCGTGCTGGCCCACGACGCCTTTGGCGACACCACGGAGCCCTCGGCGCCTCTCACGGTGAAGGTGGGCGACAAGCAGCCGCCATCGGCACCTGTCGTGACGGCTGTGCACATCGCGAGACCCGACACCGCCCATCCGACGGCCCGTGTGCTGGCCACCATCCGTTGGCGCAAGGACTCGCTGGAGGCGGACATGGCCGGTTACATGCCGCTCTACTACAACGAGCGCTTCACAGGTAAGGAATGGAGACCCCTGTGCGCGCGACAACTGTCGCCTGGCGACACCGTGGTGACAGTCGACGTGACGGGACTGGCCACGGGCATGCTCGTGGTGGCCGCCTATGACGAGTCGGGCAACGCCGGTTACTCCTTGCCCGTGGAACTGCGCGTCAGCGACATGAAGGCGCCCGACGCCCCCGGCAACCTGCGCGCCGAGGTGGACGACGACAACGGGACCATCACGCTGCGCTGGGACAAGCCCGCGGACGATGACGTGGCTTACTACGAGCTGGCCTTCGCCAACGACACCACGCACCACTACCTGATGCGCAACCAAGGCCAGATACGCGACACCATGTTTGTTGACACGGTGCAGATGAACGTCAACCAGCGCTTCATCTACTATAAGGTGCGCGCCGTGGACTACAGCAACAACACGGGCGAATACTCCGACATTCTGCAAGTGGAGCGACCCCATATCACCCCACCCACCACGGCTCACCTCGACTCGGCCTGGGTCGACGATGAGGGCATCCACATGAATTGGGTGACCGGACTCGATGCCGACATGTACTATCACCACCTCTTCAGGCGGCAGGAGGGCGACAAGACATGGGATCTCATAGCCGTCGTGACGGCGGAGGATGTGCTACGGGCCAATGAGAAGGGCGTGTTGCAGGTCGTGGACCAACCGCCGACAGACAACACGCGCCGCTACGAATACGTGGTCGTGTCGTACAATCGCTCGGAGAGGGCCTCGGAGCCCAGCCTCGTCTTCTCGGCGCTGCGTGCCGACCTGCGCGACGTGGACGCCCGGCTGAAGCTCATGGGCGCCTATGACGCCCAGCGAGGGGAGACGCGCCTGTCGTGGGACTGTGCGCCTATCGACGCCCATGCCACGCCTTTCGACTACTGTGTCTATCGCCGCGGTGCGGACGACCGCTCGTTTCGCTTTCTTATGACCGTGCCATCCGACACGCCCATGCACACCGACTATCTGCTCTCTGCGGGCGAGACGGCCAGCTACTATGTGGTGATCCGCTTCGCCGACGGGCGCCGTAGTCTGCCGAGCAACATCGTCGACATCAGTGCTCCCACAGAGAATGACCGGAAGAAATGACCCCTATCGCATCCATACCCTTTATCTCCCACGATCATGAAACACGCTCTTGATTCTTGGCTTCTGTCCGCACGGCAACGCATGGCGGCCTGTCTGCGGCTGTTGGCCGTTTGTTGGCTGCCATTCGTGTTGCTCACCTCTTGTGGCGAACTGTTTGATGTGGACGACGCTCCATCCACGGACACCGTGACCACCATGCGCATCGACCGCGACACCGTATGCCTCCTGGCAGGCGACCGCCTGCGCCTTGCCGTGTCGTTCGCTCCCCAGCGACCGGCCAACACGGGCGTGATGTGGTATGCGGCCGATGGCGACGTTGCCCGGATGGTGGCCGACACGCTGGTGGCTCGCCAGCCGGGTGAGACGTTTGTCGTGGCCCTGCCTGTCGATGGCTTGCGCCCCGACACCTGCGTGGTGAGTGTCATGGAGCCGTGGGTGGTGCGCCCGACGGATTACTTCTTCGACACGGTGGTCTACGCCGACATCCGCGTGGGAGGCCGTTGCCTTGACGACAGCCTCCTGGTGGGCGCGTTTGTCGACGATGAGCTGCGTGGCGTGGCCCAACTGCGTGAGGCCCCGGGGCACCCGTATGCCGTGATACGCGCCTATGGGCCCGTGACGGCCTCGGAGCATGACACCATCACCTTCCGTTGCTATGACCGACGGCAGATGAGGCTTCGGGCGTTTGATGTCACCATCCCCTTTGATGGTGAGACCCACGGCACGCTCTCGCATCCCATCGCGCTCAAGCTCGATTGACTCCGAAAACATCCCCTTCTCACCCATAAACCGACTCAGACATCATGAAACGATACCTGCTCCTTCTGCTCACTGTCCTGTCCCTGGCCTCATGCTCGCTCTATCTGGACGGGGATGACGCCAATGACACCGCTTCCAACGACCGCGACAGCCTGGCCACGGGCGACGGTTTCACGGCGCCCCGCACCGAGGTGACGGGCGACGGCACCTGCACCTACCAGTTCAACGACGGCGTACATGTCTACGACGACAAGAACTCCCAGTACGTGGTGGCGGTCGATGACTCCGTGGTCTACTTCTCCCAGTCGACTCCCTATGAACACATGCCCCGCGTGGGCGAGGTCATCTATTCGGGTTTCACGGAGACCTTTCCGGAGGGGTACATGGCCGAGGTGGTCCTGGTGACGCGCGAGAAGGGTCTCTACAAGTGTCTCTGCCGCCGCACCAGCCTGGAGCGGGTCTACAGCCAGTACAGGGCAAAATACTCCATCGATGCAGGACAATATGTGGAGACGGCGGGTGAACCCTTGTACCAAGTGGCCAAGCGCCAGGCGGCCCCTGCGACACGAGGGGTGGATCATGCGAGCAAGCGCGTGTTCTATGTCAATTTCGACACGGCCGACATGGAGCTGGAATCCTCGGAGACCACGGGGAAGTGGTACTCGAAGAGTGGCAACTTCAAGGGCTCCGTCAAGTTGGAGATGACCACCTTTGTCAAGCTTGACTATGAGATAGACTTGTCGGACAAGAAGGTGTATTGCCTGGTGACGGACTCCACGGTGTTCGCTTTGGAGTTTAATGGGACTGGCAGCCTGGAGTTCAACGTCACGCTGGTGGCTTCCGATGACGCCTTCATCAAGATACGGAACTTCTCCATCCCGTTGGGCACGACACCGTTTGCGGTGAACTTCTCACCGTCGTTGTCGGCCTCATTCAGCGCTTCCGTCAACGGCAAGGCCAGCATGTCGAAAACGATTGTCAACAAGAACGGCTTCCAGAAGGACGACCAAGGCACGTTCCGACTGAGTGAGCGGCCCACCTACAACTGGCGAACGGCTTACAACCAGGAGGTGTCGGCCGAGCTGAAGGCCGAACCGAAACTCGCGATAGACTTGTCGATCAGCGACAAGATGAAAACCGTGGAGCTGGGCATCACGCCCTATGTCTCCATTCCCATCACATTCTCCTTCGTGATGAACCACGACGACACGGGCTTCTACTTCTCGCAACCGCCCATGCTCACCGCCGGACTGCAGCTGGGGTTGGACCTGTTGGTGCGGTTGGCTTTCATAGACCAGACCCTGTGGTCGTGGAAACCCCAGTTGTGGCAGACCTTCTTCCCCTGGGCGACGGTGAACCTCATGCCCTCGCTGAGCAGCCTGACCGTCACGCCACAGAGCGATGTTGAGGGGAGCCCGACGACCACCTATGTGGCCACATTCGGCATAGCCGATATCACGCGGGCGCCCGACCTGTCGCCCATCCTCGAAATCTACGATGAGGACGATGAGCTTGTGCAGCAGATCACCCAGTTCAAGGAGCGAGCGAATGGTGACAACCACAAGACCTACACGGCGCGCCTGACAGTGCCTGCCGACCACCGCACGTCCTATTACGCCAAGGTGTCCTATCTCCACAGCGGCCTGCTCTTCAAGTTTGAGGAGACGATGGCCTTCGGCAGCAGCATCCGGCTGACCATGCCCCAGGTGGCGCAGACGGTGGGCATGCTCGACTACCAAAAGCGGCGCACGCCCCATTACTTTGAGGTGGCGGGCGATTTCATGCTGTCTGGCGCCGGTCATGTGGCGAAATGGGGGGTGCGTTGCCTTCTCTTCAACGAC
>DAIOEQ010000126.1:258-1160 GCA_036746215.1 Prevotella sp. | reverse complement strand
AGAGCTTCCGTGTCAAGTTCTGGTCCAAGAATCCCGGTCCCTACCAGTTGAGGCTGGTGCCTTGCTATGCGACGGACTTCATGGTGAAAGATGAGTTTGTGGAACAGGCCCAGTATGCCAAGACCCTCAGTCTCGACCCTTACTTTGGTGACAACGGATCCGACAGCAATCCGGGCATTGACCTGGTGCTCAAGTAGGTCATGGAGACGGGCGGTCGGGTGACAACATTTTTTCTGAAATATCAGGCGTGAACAGTATGCTTTCTCGTTCATAATGATTAACTTTGAGCCCCGAATCATTATATTGTGCCCATCAGATGAAGACCCTTGATGTAGTGGCCGCCGTCATCACCGGCGACGGCAGGTATTTTGCCACGCAGCGCGGCTATGGCGAGATGAAGGACGGCTGGGAGTTTCCCGGCGGCAAGGTGGAGGCTGGCGAGACGCCCGAGGAGGCCCTTCGCCGCGAGATACGCGAGGAGCTTGACGTGGAGATTGCCGTGGACCGCCACCTGGTGACGGTCGACTACGACTATCCCCGGTTTCACCTCCACATGGCCTGCTATCTCTGCCAGGTGGTCGGCGGACACCTGCGCCTTGTGGAGGCTGAGGCCGCCCGCTGGCTGTCGGTCTCGGAGCTCGACACGGTCGACTGGCTGCCCGCCGACCGCGAGGTGGTGGCGGCCTTGCGGCGGCGCAACCATGACTTTTAGCCCCCGTCTATCGACATTTGTCGCCGATAAGTTTGCCTTATGTGTGGAAAATGTGTAATTTTGCACAAAACATGTATCAGAAATGTGTAAAACTCCACATTTTCCATACATGAGCCCTACTTTTTGCATTCCATGAAAGTGACTGCCCACCTATTCAAAAACAAAGTTTTGTTTTTTAAAAACAACCATT
>DAIOEQ010000126.1:0-235 GCA_036746215.1 Prevotella sp. | reverse complement strand
GTTGTATTTGTTGTATAAGTTGTACCTGTTGTTTTTTTGTTATATTATGTTGTCTCTATTGTCTCTATTGTCGTTCATATCAAGTAATTATGGACAGTTACTAAAGTTGGAATAGTTACTTGCTATTTGCGAGAAGGTCGCTCGTCGACTGCAAGGTTGCGTTGGTGACGAAAGAGATGGCAATGGGGCCAACTTGTCAAGATAAAAGTGTGCATTTGCTTTGATAATCCGTCGG
>DAIOEQ010000125.1:0-6467 GCA_036746215.1 Prevotella sp. | reverse complement strand
ATCTTACCAACTTATTTTTTCACCGTCACTAAATATCGGTTGCGCCTGGTCTAATTGTCGGCCGCAGCGTCCCGTCAGTTGCCGATTTGCAGGCTGACGCCCTCTACATAAGTGACATTGTAGCGCAACAGGCTGTGCCCTTCGGCGCCACTGAGGATGTTGCCGGTCTCAAGCGAATAGACGCGCTGGCAGGAGGGGCACTTCACCTGCGTGGCGTTGTCGGTCCAGCGGAGGAGATACTTGGTGCTGTAGCTGACGGTGCAGTTGGGGCACATGGCATCCCACGCCACACGGCCGTTGAAGTTGGTGCGCCCGGCGAGCACGGAGCCCATCGACCCGCCGGCTCCCATGTAGATGCCCGACTCGAAGACATAGTTCTCCAAGTCGTTGGTGAGCCGGTTGCTCTCGCTGTGGCCCTGCCTGTCGACGACATTGACCACATAGGCTCCTCCCCCACCCTGCAGTCCCACGCTGATCCGCACGAAATCATTGTAGCCCGACATGGCGCGCACCACCATGCTGGTGGGGTGCCACTGGGTGTAGAACAGGAACCGGCAGGGATACTTGCGGCTGACGGGGTCGTTGGCGCAGCCGGCGAGCAACGCCGCAAGCGCCACCACAAGGAAAGACAAAAACTTCCTCTTCATCGTCTTACGGTCACTTCAGCAGGCGGGCCTCGGCCTGGCGCACGCGGTCGAAGCCGAACTCATCGAGCGTGTGGTCCATGAGGGCCGTTATCTTGTCGTTGCAGAGGTTGCCGATGGAGCCCTCGTGGGTGTGGTGGATGTGGTGGTCGGCGTGGAAGGTGCCGGCCTCTATCTCCAGTCCCACCTTTTTATACGCGTCGCGGAACGGCATGCCGGCCGCCGCGAGGCGGTTGACCTCCTCGACGGAGAACATCGGGTCGTACATCGGATTGTCGAGGATATGCTCGTTGACCTCCATCTTGTTGATGATGTAGGCCGTCATCTGCAGGCAGTCCTTCAGTTCGCCGAAAGCGGGGAGGAACACCTCCTTGATGATCTGCAGGTCGCGGAAGTAGCCCACGGGCAGGTTGTTCATGATGAGCATGATCTGCTGCGGCAGGCTCTGCAGCTTGTTGCTCTTGGCGCGGATGAGCTCAAAGACGTCGGGGTTCTTCTTGTGGGGCATGATGCTCGAGCCCGTGGTGCACTCCTTGGGCAGCTTGACAAACTGGAAGTTCTGGCTGTTGAACAGGCAGGCGTCGTAGGCGAGCTTGGCCAGCGTCCCGGCCACGGTGGCCATGGCGAAGGCCACGTTGCGCTCCATCTTGCCTCGTCCCATCTGGGCGTAGACCACGTTGTAGTCCATCGAGTCGAAGCCGAGGAGCTCGGTGGTCATCGTGCGGTTGAGCGGGAACGACGAGCCATAGCCCGCCGCCGAGCCGAGGGGGTTGCGGTTGGTCATGCGATAGGCGGCCAGGAGGTAGAGCATGTCGTCGGCGAGGCTCTCCGCATAGGCGCCAAACCACAGGCCGAAGCTGGAGGGCATGGCGATCTGCAGGTGTGTGTAGCCGGGCATGAGCACGTCCTTCATCTGGTCGCTCTTCTGGATGAGCTCGTCGAAGAGCACCTTCACGGCGTCGACCACGTCTGTCAGCTCATGGCGCGTGAAGAGTTTCAGGTCGACGAGCACCTGGTCGTTGCGCGAGCGTCCGCTGTGTATCTTCTTGCCCATGTCGCCCAGCTTGCGGGTGAGCATGAGCTCCACTTGCGAGTGGACGTCCTCCACGCCGTCCTCGATGACGAAGCGGCCCTCCTCGCAGGTATGGTAGATGGCCTTGAGCTCGGCCAACAGCTGCGTGAGCTCATCCTTGCCCAGCAGGCCGATGCTCTCGAGCATGGTGATGTGGGCCATGGAGCCCAAGACGTCATACTTGGCCAGGTAGAGGTCCATCTCGCGGTCGCGGCCCACGGTGAAGCGCTCTATCTCCTTGTTGACCTCAAAATTTTTCTCCCAAAGTTTGTTGGACATAGTCGGTGTTGTGATTGTGTGATGTGTCGTTAGTCGGTGTGTCAGTACTGTATCATCTGCAAGGCGTCGGCGATGCGCTCAATGCCCTCCTTGAGGGGTTTCTTGACCATGCCTCCCACGAAGGGATTGACATCGGCCTTGATGGTGAGCTTCATCTTGCTGGTGGTGTCGGTGACGGGCAACACCTGTATCCAGAAGTTGAAAGGCAGGGGACTCTCCTGGCTCTCAAACTTGATTTCCTTGGGCTCCACGCGGTCCACGATGACGAGCTTGACGCTGCCCATCTGTGTGGCGACGGATATGCTGTCCGTGTCGAACGTGAGGTCTTTCACCTTGTCCTCGGGTATCATGCCCTTCACGCGCTCCACGTTGCTGAGGTCGCTCAGCATGTCGTAGACGGCTTGTTGGGGATAGGCGATTTGCCGGATTGTGCTTTCTATCTTCATCTTTGTCTTTTGTCGTTGCGTCGCCGCCACGCTTGTCAGCGCGGCGGGCGTGTGTATCACTTGGCGGCTCCTGTGGGTGCCTGCCATGCGGCGGGATCCTTGCGCCACTCCTTGAGCACCTCGATGTCTTCCTTCGACACGTAGCCGGTCTCGGCGGCGATCTCGATGGTGTGGTCGTAGTCGCCCAGGGTGACGAGCTTCACGCCCGCCTTCTCAAACGCCTCCTCGGCCACGGGGAAGCCATAGGTGTAGCTGGCCACCATGCCCACGACCTCGAAGCCGGCCTGGCGCAGGGCGTCGACAGCCTTGAGCGAACTGCTGCCCGTGGATATGAGGTCTTCGACGACCACCACCTTGGCGCCTTCGGGCAGGCGGCCCTCAATCTGGTTCTTCGTGCCGTGGTCTTTCGGTTTCGGACGCACGTAAGCGTAGGGCAACTGCAACTCGTCGGCCACCAGCGCGCCCTGCGCGATGGCTCCCGTGGCCACTCCGGCCACGGCCGTGGCCTCGGGGAAATGCTCGTTGATGGCGTGGCACAGCTCCAGCTTGACGAAGGAGCGCACGTCGGGATACGACAGGGCGATGCGGTTGTCGGTATAGATGGGCGAATGCCATCCTGAGGCCCATGTGAAAGGATTGGCGGGCTGCAACTTGATGGCTTTGATGCGCAGCAGTTTCTCTGCGAACGCGTGTTTCAGGTGACTCATAATCGTTTTGCTTTTAATCAGCCACAAAGTTACGGTAAAAACGTGACAATCGCAAACGATTTCCAGGTTTTTACGCGTTGCCTGGCCTCCAGTCCTCTCACGGGCGCACTGGCGCGGCGGCTCACGCCACCGTCCGGCGACTGCCGCCACTCGGAGTTGCCTGTCGGCTTACCGCCCGGGGCGCAGGTAGTGGGCGTAGTTGTAGAACGGCTCGGTCACCCTGTCGGCCGACGAGGCGCGATAGGTGTTGCCGTAGGGGTCGCGTGCCGTGATGGTGACGGTGGCGCCCTTGCGGCGGGGCACATAATAGAAGAGGTGGTTCATGATGAGATAGCTGTTCTTCTTGCTGACGAAGGTGTAGGGCATGGCCTCGGCGTAGCGGTGGTGGTAGCCGGTGGCGAAGGCGTCCTGCCCCTTGCCGCTGAGGCGCGTCATGGGCTGCGTGGCGCTGTCCTCGGTGGCCGTGACCACCCAGCGCGAGTCGGCGTTGAAGATGTTGGCCACGATGACGCCTCGTCCGCGCGGCAGGTTCCAGTCGGCGGCATAGCTCTCGCCGTTGAAGTCGGTGTCGGCGCCGAAGAGGGTCATCTGCTTGTCGCGCGCCCACCCTGTCGACTTGTAGAAGCAGTCGGTGATGGCGGTGCCCCCGAAGGTGTAGACGTAATAGCCGTTGGGCGTGCCGCAGATATTGATGTTCGACTGCCAGATGTTGCCGCAGGCGGCAGCGTGACAGTGCTCCAGGAGGTTGCGCCCCTGGTAGCGTATCTCGTGGTTGATGGCGAAATGGGTGTGTCCGCAGAAGAGCTCGAAGCCTCCCTCGAAAGGCTCGAGCAGGCGCAGGATGGGCGTGAGGTGCGCGCTGCTGTAGTGGCCGCTCTCGGTGGCGATGGCCAGGGGCGTGGCGCCCCCGTGGGGACTGTTGCCGAAGGTGAGCGGCACGTGGTAGCAGAGCACCACCTTACGGCGGTGGTCGGTCAGCGCGAGGTCTTGGCGGAGCCACTCCATCTGCGCGCTCGTGAGCTCGCCGGGTTGGAAGTAGCCCTTGCTGCGGGAGAACTGCACGTTGTTGAAGCAGACGAAGTGCTCGTCGCCGCGGTCGAAGGAGTAGTCGGTCGGCCCCCAACTGTCTTCCCATTTTTGTCGGTAGAGCTGGCGACCGTCCTGGTCATGGTTGCCGATGACGGAGAAGACGGTCATCCGCGAGGCGCCCATCGCGGCGCGCATCTGCCGCTCCAGCGTGGCGCTGTAGCCGCCATAGTATTGCACGTCGTCGCCCATGCTGATGGCGTAGACGCGCTCGTCGGCGGGCCACTGCGCCAGGAGTGTCCTGACGTCGGCCATGGTCTCGCTGGTGAAGCGGCGGAGGTCGGTCGTCGTGATGCGGTTGTCGTTGGGTCCTGTGTAGTAGGGGTTGTGGGAGGTGGTGACCTGCGGGTCGCCGAAGACCACGAGGCGGTATCTCATCTCGCGCCCGCCGCGCAGGCGGCGCAGCGTGAAGTCGTAGGTGTCGTGGCCCTTGAGGAGCGCCTGGTAGAAGCAGGCCGTATGGTCGGTGGGAGAGTGTGTGGGCACCTCGCAGTAGTCGGGCACGGTGTAGTAGACGAAGCGTGCCCGCGCGTTGCGGCGCAGCCGGTAGTGGCCCATGGTGTCGGTGAGGGTGCAGGTGTATCCGTCGCTCACCACGACATGGGGCATGGGCTGCCCCTGCTCGTCGGCCAGCGTGCCGACGATGACGGTGTCGGGCGGCAGCGGCGCCTGCCTGAGGCTGTCGCGCTGGGGCTTCGGGGCCTTGGGCGGCAGGGCCCAGCGCCCGATGAGCCGTTGCAGCGCGGCAGGCTGGTGGAGCGTGTCGGTGGAGCCGCGGCCCAGCGCCAGGGCGGCGCCCACGACGGCCAGCGCCACGACGAGCGCCCCCATGATGATCGGAAAGACCTGTTTGCGTTTCATGCTGAGTGATGTTTACCTGCCGACAAAGGTAGCAATTTATTCCGTAACGGAGTAACATCAACAGGTGAAAGCGCTTTCCGCCCCTTCGTTTTCACTCCACGATACGCCAGTCCACCAGGCCCTTGCCCTCGCTGTCGAGTTCCACAGCCAGCGCTATCACCTGGCGCGAGTCGCCATGGAAAGGGGCAGCGTATCGGGATACACTTTCAGAAAGGCCTGGGGGGATTGCAAGTCGCTGAGCTTCCGTAGGGCCAAGGCGGGCAACACGATTTCGTTGAGCGCCTGGCGCACCTCTTGGTTGGGAAATCCCAGGAAATAAATCCCGTCGTCATAACCCTTGATGGTGAGGTAGCCCGACTGATAGAGAAACAGTTCCGCCCCGCCACCCGTCACATCCGATGTCTCGACCACTGTGCCCAACAGGGCGCAATGATCAAATTCGTCAAGGCGAATTTCCATGTCATCCACAAATTTCGCGAGCAAGATGGTTGCGCCCGACGACGCCCAATAATTTCTTATCTTGCCATCGGCCAAGGCGTTGACGAGGCTGAAGGGATTGTAGATGTCGACCATGTTGTCAGCGCAGAAGTGGTAACCATCATAATGGGCCTTGAGCTTGCCCAGCGTTTGTTCTATGGTCCATCCGTTGCTTGTGGCCATGTCCTCTATCTCAGGCATGAACGTGGAGGTCAGCTCCCGTTGGGTGATGCCACAGATGGACGCATAAGCTGCGTCAAAACTGATATTGCAGAGATTGTTGAGAGCCGAGAAGAGTGATATTTGCGTGAACTTCGTGACACCAGTAATGAAGACAAAGCGCTCATACTCGTCATCGGCCTTGAGAATGGCAAACACCTCACGATAGACGGCCGTGCAGGCCTCATGATCCGGTGTATGCCAAGAGTGCTGCATCGGCGAATCATACTCGTCGATGAGAATGACCGCCTGCTGACCTGTCTGTTGGCAGGCTGTCTTTACGATGCGGTGAAACCGATCCGCAAGCGAGTCTTGTGGCAAGGCAGAGAGACTGTACATCTTCTCATAATCGCTGAAAAGGTTGCCAAGGTACGATCGCAGGGTGGCCTCCGTGGCTCCTCCGCGACTCATGTCAAGCCTGATGACGGGATGTTTCACCCAGTCGGTCTCCAACTGCATGATGCTGAGCCCCTCGAAGAGGTCACGACGCCCTTCGAAGTAAGCCTGGAGCGTGTCGACCAACACAGACTTACCAAAGCGGCGGGGGCGGCTCAGATAGACAAACTTCTTCATGCCGTTGGCAAGGTGCCACACGATGTCGGTCTTGTCAACATAGACGAAGTTGTTTCTTCGTATCTCGACAAATGACTGAATGCCCACGGGCAGTTTTCTCAGG
>DAIOEQ010000124.1:3907-6530 GCA_036746215.1 Prevotella sp. | reverse complement strand
ATGAGTCGGCATGATGAGGTGAGCCTTCTTGGAGATATGCAAGCGGTGCTGCAATTCATGACCGCTCTTTTCCAAGCTGCGTGCCTCGTCCATAAATAAATCGGGAGCCAAGACCACGCCGTTGCCAATGATGTTAACCTTACCTCCTTGGAAGATGCCAGAGGGGATGCTGCGAAGCACATACTTCTGTCCCTCGAACTCCAGGGTGTGGCCAGCGTTGGGGCCTCCTTGGAAACGAGCCACAACATCATAATGGGGGGTAAGCACATCAACGACTTTACCCTTGCCCTCATCGCCCCACTGAAGTCCCAGCAGAACATCTACTTTACCTGTATTCATAAGCCTGAATAATTTATTTAGTGTCTTTTCTTGTGATAAACTCGTATTTTTTAATAAACACGTATCTAAATAAACACGCATGTCATTAAAACACGCGTCTTAATAAACACGGGGGCCGAAGATGGCGGTACCCACGCGCACCATGTTGGACCTGCATTCCACAGCAATCTGATAGTCGTGACTCATTCCCCATGAACGGACGCAGAACGCCTCGTCATCAGCGAAATAGTCGCGTTTCACCTCGTCGAAGAAGTTGGCTGCCGTCATCATCTCCTGGCGGATGCGGCCTGCGTCATCCACGTGGCTGGCCATCATCATCAGGCCGCTGATGTGCACATGCCTCAGCGTCCGCCATTCGCCCGCATTAAGCAGTTCGCGACAAGCATCGAGCGTGAAGCCATATTTGGTCTCTTCCTCTGCAATATGAAGCTCAAGCAACACGTTAATGACACGGTCGTGCTTGGAGGCTTGCTTGTCAATCTCTTTCAGGAGTTTCAGCGAGTCGACCGCCTCTATCATACTGATGTAAGGCGCGATATATTTCACCTTATTGGTTTGCAGGTGACCAATGAAGTGCCACTCGATGTCCTTGGGCAGCTCATTCACTTTCTTGCTCAGTTCCTGCTCATGGCTCTCACCGAAAACACGCTGGCCCACGGCATAGGCAGCTTCAATATACTCTTTGGGGTGAAACTTGCTAATGGCAACAAGGCGAACGCCTTCCGGAAGGTTGCCAAGCACTTCTTTTAAGTTTTTAGCAACATCCACGTTCATCACTTGCCCTCCTTGTTCTCTTCTACTTGCTCGTATTCGGGTTTGTCATCAGCCTGGCCTTGGGCCTTGGGCTTGGCGTTATGCTCAAAGACGTCCATGATTTGCGTCTCGGCAATAGAGGCAATGGCATAATCTATCATTGTGCCGCCCATCACCTCGTCGATGTATTTCACCGCGAGAGGCAAGGTTCCGGCCTGTACCAGATAGTTGACGTTGGACCGCTTTTCCTTCTCTGTCTTCTCGTCGAGCGTAATAAACTGCAGCTTGGCCTTGTACCACTTGTCATCGTTTTCCTTATCGCTGAAGAAGATTTCATGGTATGGCGCAGGCTTGATGTTGGTAATTTTGTAGTCACCACTGATGTAGACGCTCATCTCGTCGATGACTTCTGTCTCCGCCTCAGAGAAGCTTAAGGCATCGACTACATATTGCTCTGTGACGGGCTTCTGCGAGCCGTCTTCAGCTGTCTTGTCGTAACGGATTTTGGTCTCAAACCAATCTGATGTTCTTGATCTCATAATATAGACAATATATTAAGGTGAGTTATTCTTGCTGTTGCTTTCCCACGCCCCGGATGAGGTTGTCCAGCGTGCGATAGGTGTATGCAGCCCTGTCATGTATAGTCAGGTCACTCTTCAGCCTGCTACGCAGGTCGACGAGCTTCGACATGGCACTTTGATAGTTGTCCGCCGTGATACGCTCGCTCATCTTCTGTGCCACCACGGCATCGAAACCAAAGTAGCGCATGAGCGTGTCGGCAAAGACCTGGCGTTGCTGGTCAGTGAGGTGTTGGAGGTTCTCATTGAACTTGTTATGCGGCTGGAAGATGTGAAATACGAGCTCATCGGGCTCCCCCCCGCGTTGTCCATGGTTGTAGACTTTCTCATAGTCGAAGTAACAATCACAAAAGCCGTTCTTGGCCATTGTCTGCAGCTCTTCCTTAGCTGGTTCGAGCACACGCCGCGTGAAATCACTAAATTTCTTGTAGTTCGACTCCAACCGCAGCATCTTACGGAACTCCAAGGTGTTGATTTTGCGAAACCCTTTGTCCTTCCAACTTTCGATGAACATATATATGCGCTGCGAGTAGCGATTGTGGCATGCAAACACGATTTGCTTCCCTAAGTAATGGTATCCAAACTCAAGTCCCACCAAGCGCTCGGCCACAGTGCGGTCAATCTTGAGGATTGCATATTTCTCATAGATGGAAGGGTCTTCCGGGATATAAATGTCACAGAGGTTGGTGACCTTCAGGTAGCTGCGCCCGTCCATAGTCTTATATGGTATCTCCACAGGTATGGTAGCCAGCATCTTCAAGCTCTGGCGCAACTGGGGATAATGATTGGGGTCGACGGCCAACGACTTGAAGAGCGTCTTGATTTCCAGGCGACCGTCGTTGTCGAGCTCGGCGTCAGAGAAGATTTCCGGCTCCGTGCGCTGTTTGTTGAGCAGTTTCTTCAGCTTTGTCTGCATAAACTCAACAATAGCCACGAGGATGCGTATTTGGATG
>DAIOEQ010000124.1:0-3878 GCA_036746215.1 Prevotella sp. | reverse complement strand
CCAGCGGGATGAGGTCAGTCGAGATATTGCGTTTGATGTCTCTCTTCTTACCTTTTCCGAACCCCTTGCGCGTTCGCGCGGCTTGGGATTTCTTGGTTTTTCCTGTTGTTGTGGCCTTTGCGTCTGTCATACGTTTGTTATTTGCAGGCTTTCCGAAGAAATGCCTACAAATTTAAGATAATTTTGCGACACCACCAAGCAATTACGATAATTTAACCGACTACATACCAATGGCACATTATCTTTGCAAATTCGCCGTATCTAAGAGTCACTTTAGCATTTCGTCAACGTCAGCTTCGCTCACGCACATAAGATTAGCAATTTGCAGAACGGTCATGCCCTGTGCGGATAAAGCTTTTGCGGTATGTCGAAGCTGCTCACTCTTCTGCTGAAGCTGCTCACTCTTCTGCTGAAGCTGCTCACTCTTCTGCTGAAGCTGCTCATCTCGCCTTTTCAACTCCTTATCGCGTTGTAAGATTGCGGTGTCCCGGTCTTCTATCGCCTTGTAATATTCGTCTTCAACGTTCATGTCCTGCCGCATCTCCGAGTCGGCTGCGGCGGCGGTCAGCATATGGAGCATATACATCATGTCTGCGTCGTCTTCATATTTTCTTTCATCAATGTTGAGCACCTGCTGGTCGTCGGAATCCCTCTTGGTCTGGTCGAAAACGCTCAACACACGATCAAGCCGATTGTTCACCTTTCCCTTGAGCAATGGTATCTGCACGATGATGCTGTTATGGGTGAGGCTTTCCACAAACGGTTCTTCCTTGCCTTCGGCAACAACCTTACCATTGTAGTCGCAAACATCATGGTTGACATAGACCACGGGTTCCTGGATGTCGCCTACGCGATGGCCAAGGAGGTAAACCGCCACCATCGGATAAGCGAATCCCTTCGGTGAGTCGTCACGGATGTTCATCTTGTTGCTATACTGCGCGCCGAGGTATTGGCGAAAGCGCAAAGTCTCTGTGTCGAGCCACGTTTTCTGCAACTCTATCAGCACCACGCGCTCTTTCATTTCCCCGTCCTTTGGCTCTCTTTCCCGCACGGTAGCGGCAAAGTCAATGCGAAACATGGAGAGCGTGTCACGCGTCGTGTTGGAATACTCATGCGGTCGCATCACCACCTTCACGACCTCTTTCTTCAGCAAAGCCGAAAGGATGGTCTTGGATATGCGCTCATCCGACATGATGTATTTGAACACTGAGTCGTAAATCGGGTTGGCTACATGCAGTATCATACGCGTTGTTGGTTTATCTGGATTGGCAAGTTCCCCTCTATGTCCCTTGCCACAAAGCAAAAAGTCGGACACCCGCTCTGTCAAAGCGAGGCATCCGACTTTTACGTGAAATAAAGATTACCCGTGACGGTTTACTTGTTCTTCAGCAACTTCTCCATCTCCAGCGTGCGGGGATCGGAAGCGGCGTAGACCAGGTAGTAGCACTGGTAGAGGGGATAAGCCCAGTTGGCGCGCTCGCGGTTGGGGTCAATCTCCTTGGCACGCTCCAGATAGCCCATCGACTCCTTGTAGAGAGCCTTCTGCGCGGCGCGGTCGCCGTTGATCTGTGCGGCCTTCGAGTTGATGCTGAAGCCGAGGTAAGTGAGGATGGTCGGGTTGGTGCCGTCGATCTCAACGGCCTTCTTGAAGGCGTCGATGCAGTCGTCCCACTTGGGGTTCTCGGCCGTGGTGTTCTGGTTCATCAGCGTCTGGCCCTTCAGCGCCCATGCGGTGAAGTTGTTGGGGTCCTTGGCCAACTTGCTGTCGATGAGCGCCTTGATTTCGGCGGTCATGTTCAGCTCGTTGTACATGTTGCACAGAGTACCGAAAGCCATCTCGTTGTCGGGCTCCTTCTGGTAGAGCTCCTCGATGGACTTGACATACTTCACCGAGTCCTCATGCGTCTTGAGGTTACGCTGCGCCATGGCATACTTGAAGATCATGGCCTTCTCGCGCATAGCCGAATCCTGCATGGCGATGTTGGCATACTTCTCGGCGCGCTCGTAATCCTGTCCTTGGTTGGCATATTGGGCGGTGTAGTAAGCCACCTGCCCGATGAACTGCTTCTCCATGGGCTTTGAGGAAGCGAAGATCGGGTTGTCATCGGAATCCAGGAACGTTCCCCAATACTTCATCACGCCATTCTTGTCGCCGAGTCCGGCATAGTGGTTACCAGCGGTGATGAGTTGCAGGCGCGTGTTGGCAATCAGGGGCTTCAGCGTATCGGTGAACTTAGGCTTTACGGCGCCCTTCTCGTTGGGCTGCATGTCATACTTGATGCACTCCAGTCCGTTGACCGTGGCGTTGTAGGCTGCCTCATAGAAGCCCAGCGTGTCGAACGGCGTGACTGCGGTCTTGGCCACCGTTGCGGCGATGTTGGCCGTCTGGACGGCATTCTCCTTGTCAAACTTCTCCAGGGCGAGCTTGGTCAAGTGGTTGTAAGCCTTGGCCTTCTCCTCAGCGCCAGCCAACTGGTTGAGGTTGGTCTTCACCAGCTGCTCGGCCTCGGCATAAGTCTTAACCTTCAGGATGGCCTTGAGCGGCTCGCTGTCGCCAGCAAACGCAGCCGATGTGCCCAGCAGCATCAGCGCGGCAATCATTAACTTTTTCATAAGCTTATCGTTTTTAAAAATTGTTTTTAATCATTGTGACACTCTTTCCCGACAGACGGGAAAGGTAGGTCACATGTTACTCCGTTTAGTGTTTTTTCACGATTTATTCATCTGTGTTAACATCCTCGCCGCCGTTGTCGGTGTCGGGAGCAACCTCGTCGGTCGTATCATCGGCTACCGGGGCGTGCTCCGCCGAGTTGGTGGCTTGGGCAAACTGCTCGTTGCTCTCCGAGAACTGTTGGCGGCTCTCGGCCTCGACGGTGGCCTCCAACTCGGTGCTCATCACCTTGCAGACGCTGGCGATGACATCGTTCTTCTTGGTGAGGTTGATGAGACGCACGCCCTGCGTGGCGCGACCCATGACGCGCACCTCGGCCACCGCCATGCGGATGACGATGCCACTCTTGTTGATGATCATCAGGTCGTTCTCGTCGGTGACATTCTTGATGGCCACGAGGCGGCCTGTCTTGTCGGTGATAGAAAGCGTCTTGACACCCTTGCCGCCGCGGGCGGTCTTGCGGTAGTCCTCCACCTCGGAGCGTTTGCCGTAGCCCTCTTCGCTGACGACCATCACCGACTCCTTGCTGGCGTCGTTCACCACGATCATGCCCACCACGGCATCGTCGCCGTCGCCGAGGCGCATGCCGCGCACGCCGGTCGCCGTGCGGCCCATGACGCGGATGTCGTTCTCGTCGAACCTGACGGCACGGCCGTTGCGGTCGGCCATGATGAGCTCGTTGTGTCCGTTGGTGAGGCGCACGTCGACCACCTCGTCGCCCTCGGCGATGTTGATGGCGATGACACCGTTGGCACGCGGGCGCGAGTATTCCTTGAGCGAGGTCTTCTTCACCGTGCCGTTCTTCGTGGCGAAGACCACATAGTGGCTGTTGATGAACTCCTCGTCCTCGAGGCCGCGGCCCCGCAGGCGCAGGAAGGCGTTGACCGAGTCGTCGGGCTCAATGTTGAGCAGGTTCTGTATGGCGCGTCCCTTCGAGGTCTTCTCGCCCTCGGGGATGTCGTAGCAGTGGAGCCAGTAGCAGCGGCCCTTCTTGGTGAAGAACAGCATGGTCTGGTGCATCGTGGCGGGATAGATATACTCTGTGAAGTCCTTCTCGCGTGTGTGCGCGCCCTTGCTGCCGACGCCGCCGCGCGCCTGCTCGCGGAAGTTGCTCAGCGGCGTGCGCTTGATGTATCCGAGGTGGCTCACGGTGATCACGACAGGATCGTTGGGATAGAAGTCCTCGGCGTTGAACTCATGCTCGTCG
>DAIOEQ010000123.1:2301-6552 GCA_036746215.1 Prevotella sp. | reverse complement strand
CAGGCGAAGCGGGCTTCACGACGGTGGTGTCTACCGTGTCGTTGACCTGGGCCAGGCTGTTATTCACTTGTGCGCCGCTGAAGGCGAACACGTTGCTCACTGAGACCATTGCGAATGCAGCGACGGCTGCGAAAATCATCTTCTTCATAATTGTGATGTTTTTAAAGGGTTAAGTGAATGGGTTCACCAACTTAGATGGTGATGGCTGATACCACGGGCCTTATTTTGCCACGTTGTTGCTGTCGGCTGCGGGTGCCTGTGTGGTGTCTGCAGGAGCCTGCGGAACGTCAGTGGGGGCCTTTGTGGTGTCAGCGGGAGCCACAGTGTCGGCGGGAGCCACGGGGACTGCTGCCGCAGGTGTGGAGGGAGTGGCAGGCGAAGCGGGCTTCACGACGGTGGTGTCTACCGTGTCGTTGACCTGGGCCAGACTGTTGTTCACTTGTGAGCCGCTGAAGGCGAAAACGTTGCTCACTGAGACCATTGCGAATGCAGCGACAGCTGCGAAAATCATCTTTTTCATATCGTTATGTTTTTTAAAAGTTTTGCGAATGTTGTTCACTAACTCTTATTGCAACGGCCGTGCCAAAGTTGTAGAAAAAGATATTAATCGTTAGTTATCAGCGCGTTACACAATTTTATCAGTAACGCATAAGGTGTGGAATGTGGGGAAAGAGTGTGGAATATTTCCACAAAAAAGTGTGGAAAGCCCTTTCCCCACCTGTGGTCGGTCAAGAGAAGAGGAAGCCAATGGGCTCGCCTCTACTCCATCTCGTATCGCTTCATCTTGTTGTAGAGTGTCTTTCTGTCCACGCTGAGCAGGCGGGCGGCCTTACTCTTATTGCCGCCCGCGGCGCGCAGGGCGGCCTCGATGCGCTGTCGCTCGGTCTGCTCGTCATGGAGCGTCAGCGACTCCGTGTGGGCCGTGGGCGCCATGGCCTGCTCCAGTTCGGCCAGGCCGATGTGCTTGCCCTTGGCCAAGAGGGTTGCCCGCCGCATCACGTTGTTGAGTTCCCTGAGGTTGCCGGGCCACGCATAGGTCATGAGGCGCTCGCTGGCCTTGTCGTCGAGGCCAAGCACCTCGCGGCCCAACTGGGCATCGGCCTGCTTGATGAAGAGGTCGGCGAAAAGGAAGATGTCGGCCCCGCGATCCTTGAGCTCGGGCATGTAGATGGTGAACTCATTGATGCGGTGATAGAGGTCCTCACGAAACTGGCCGTCGGCCACGAGGCTGGCCAGGTCGCCATTGGTGGCGCACACCAGCCGGATGTCGACCTCCGTCTCATGGGCCGACCCCAACGGGCGTACCTTGCGCTCCTGCAAAGCGCGGAGCAACTGCACCTGCACGTCATAGGAGAGGTTGCCCACCTCATCGAGGAAGAGCGTTCCGCCATTGGCCTCGACAAAGGCACCGGTCTTGTCGGTCGTGGCACCGGTGAAGGCGCCCTTCACGTATCCGAAAAACTCAGACGCAGCCACCTCCTTGGGGATGGCGCCGCAGTCAAGGGCGAAGAAGGGCTTGGCATGGCGAGGACTGAGCTCGTGGATGCGCCGCGCCACATACTCCTTGCCCGTGCCGCTGGCGCCCAGGATGAGCACCGACATGGGTGTGGGCGCCACGAGCGACACATAACTGTAGAGTTGGCGCGACACCTCACTCTTGCCCTCGATGTATCGGGGTACCGACTGCGCGGCGGTCTCCTTGTCGCGCGGCCGCTCATGGCGGTCGGTCGGGGTGGCCGACTGGTCAGCGCTCGCGCTTAGCGCGTCGCGTATCTTCTGCAACAGGATGTCGGGCTGCACGGGCTTGGCCACGTAGTCGGCGGCACCCGACTTCATGGCCAGCACGGCGTTTTGCACCTCGGCATAACTGGTCATCATGATGAAGGGCACAGCCAAGCCGCGTTTCTTCATCCACTGGAGAAGGAACAGGCCGTCGCGGTCGGGCAAGCGGAGGTCTGACAAGACGAGGTCGAAGGCGGGCGCGTCGGTGAGCAGGCGAGCAGCACTGCCCACAGAACCGCAACGGTCCACTTCAAACCCCTTCTTGCGCAGCCACGTCTGCATCATGGTGGCATAGGTAAGGTCGTCTTCTACGATGAGAATGTGTGACATGGTGTTATCTGAATAACTGACTTTTAGAAGTCAAAGTTACTGCTTTCGGGGCACACTCGCTCATGGCACGCGCTATTTTTAACGCAGATTAACCCTCGCGGCAGGCATGTCGGTTTATCCCAAGGCACAGTCAAGACGCCAAGGAGACCAAAGAAGGCACTTGCCTAATATCTGAAACTGACGGTGAGGAGGTATTGTGCGGGCACGATGGCCTGCCGGAACTCGCGAGAATAGGTGTCCGACAGGGTCATCTCGTTGATGACCTTGCGATTGAGGGCGTTGTAGGCGCTCAGGCTGAAGGTGACACGCCGCTTGGGGAGGGAGTATTGAATGTCGGGCGTGAGAAAGACGTAGCAGTCGTGGTCACGGCCCAGGAAATGCTCGTCGAGCGAGACCTTGGCCGAGAACTTGCCCCAGCGCAGGGTGAGCTCCTGGAAGAAGGAATAGCTGTCGGCAGAGGTGGTGCCCACCGACTGCCGGTGATAGGATGAGCGGAGATAGCGGGCACCCACCATGTAGTTGACGAAGCCCGAAAACGAGGAGCGCACCGAGGCCGTCGCTGACAGCGTCGAGCAGGTCACGGCCTGCGTGCCGCCCTCGTCCATGACGTTGTGGTATTGCTGGGCGTTGTAGTTGGCCGTGAGCTTCACCCCATGACGCAGGGCGTCGATGTAATGGCTCGCGGAGAGCAAGGCGAAGTGACGTCTCTCGTCCATCTGCCATGTGGGTACCGCCCGCTCCTGCGTGGGACTGAGCTGATAGTCGTAGACAAAATGGTGGGTGGAAAGCGTGAAGTCGTACAGGGCCATGAGCAACGTGCTGAGGGTTGGCGTGAAGACGTAAGACGACGACAGCGTCAGGTCGGCTGCGTGAGGCGCATAACGGGTGGCGGAAACGGTGGTCTGGCGCTCGTCGGTGTGGCGCGTCAGGTAGTCGGTGGGATCCATGGAGAGGGGCTCATAGGTGCAAGAGGCCGAGAAATGATGATGTTTCAACTCATAATCGAGGGTCAACTGGGGCATCAGTTTCAGTCGGCGGAAGGTGGCATTGCCCAGCGCCGTGGTCTCCATGGCCTGGCTCCAATAGCCCAGCAACGTGCCGGCGCCCACCTTCAGGCCACCGAGTGAGCAGGTGGCGTCGGCCTGCAGGTAGGCCAGTTGTTCACGGTCGTCCGACTGTTGATGGGTCTCGGTGGCTCCAGCCACGCTCACCTTGTTGGCGCGATGACGATAACCGACCGTGAAGTCGTATTCCCACAATCGCCATCGCCTTAGGTATTTGGCAGAGAAGCTGTTGGCCACACGAGTGCCCCTCAGGTCTTGGGAGATGGCGGCGTTGCCTGCGGCGAGCGATGGCGAGGTGCCATAGCCAAACGACTCGCGCCCGTCGTTGAGCACATTGGCGGCATCCACGATGAGGGCCGCATGGTCAGTCAGGGAATGGGAGACACGCAGACGGTTGTCGACATAGGTGTTACGGTCACGCAGACGGTAGTTGTAGGGCGTGTTATCGGTGAAGCGGTTGTCGGTGTGACCATTGGTGTGGAGCACCTTATTATGCAGCTCCACGAGGGTGTTCTGGTCCGCATCCCACTTGAGGCTGATGTTGTTGTTGAGCGTCAGGGGGCGGTTCTTGAGGCTGGCTGTGCGATCTCGGGTGATGTCCTGGACGAGGTATCGGATGGTCTCCTGGTTGGACGAGTTGTCGTGGTTGACCTCCGCGATGAACTGCTCGTTGAGGGTAAGAGACGACGTGGGCTGGACCACAAGGCTCAGGCTGTTGCTCTTCGACTTGCGCTCGGCGTAGCGGATGTTGTCGCGGTCGGAAAACAGGTGGGTATAGTCGTCAACTTCGCCAAGGGGGTCATAGCTGTCGAGGTCGTCGGTGGACAATAGGTCAACGCCACTCACATTGGAAAGCGACGCGGCGTCATAGAGCTTGACCTTGCTGTTGAGCGTCAGCAGGTTGGCGTTCAGGTCGTAACGATCCGTGAGACCACCGCCCAGACTGATGCGCCCGTTGGGTTTCTGCAAACCCTGGTGGTTTTTCAAGGTGAGGTTGAGCACCACGTCATCTGACCGTTTCACCTTGTGGAGTATCCGGTTTTCCTGAAAATGGTTGATGGCCTCCACCGACCCC
>DAIOEQ010000123.1:0-2176 GCA_036746215.1 Prevotella sp. | reverse complement strand
TTTTCAGCAGGTCTTCCACGGTCTTCTCATGCCCGTCGGCAAACGCATCGGCAAAATAACGGGTCGTGTCGTTGTCCTGGTGGATGGGCTTGGCCTTGACCACCACCTCGCGCAGTTCCACCTTATTATATTGTAGGGTCACCATGAGGTCGTTCTGACCGTCGCTGACGTGCAGTGTCTGGGTTTCGAAGCCCAAGAGGCTGATGGTGAGGTAGGCAACATGAGCCACCTTTCCGTCAGTCAAAGAGAAGCGGCCATTGCCATCGGTTGTGGCGAAGGCCAGCATCTGGTGGTCGCCATCGTAAGCCACGACGCTCGCGCCCGCCACGGGCTTTTGGTCCGTATCGGCAACAGTTCCGCCGACACTCGCGTAACTTGTGACAATGGACAAGCAGAAGCAGAGCGCAAAAACGACCCAACGGCGGGACAAACGACTAATCACTGGAAGCATTTGTCTGGGTTGTTGAGCTTGACATCAGCGGTCATGTTTCCCTCACGGTCTTGCAGGCTGTTGAACGTTCGGGCCAGCTTCTTAGCGTTTTCCAACGACAAAGAGACAAACTGATCCTTGCCGATGACCTTCCGTTGGCTGATATCGGGCATCTGGGGTGCGTCGGCCACCGCGCTGAGCGATGTCAACTGGATGTCTATCTGGCCGTCGTCAGTGTAGGCCTTCATGATGAGACCGGGCAATCCCCACAGACGCCAAGGGCCGCACGACACGGGCACATCCGTGGCAAACCAGGCCTTGACAGCCCAACCGCACAGGTCGCAACGAGCCATCACGCAGGGGTGGCCGCCGATGGTCTGCGTGCTGTCGGCCACAATCTGCCAGTTGAGACGGCTAAGGGTGTCTTTCACGACCACGCGCTCATTGACAGCCAAGAGCTCCCAATAACACTGGTTCTGCTTCAGCGAATAATAATTGAAGAGGTCATAGTCGAACGAGCTCTTGCGATCCTCATCGGGAATGTAGACATCAGCAGACTCAATGCTCGTGTCAAACTTGTAGGTCATCTCATACAACCAGGCTTCATTGTTGAACGTCAGCACAGCCGTTCCATGGTTCAGCGTACCAAACTCCGAATACGTGGCGCGATAGTTTTGAGACCAAGCCATCTGGCTCAGACAACAAGCGCAAAGGAACAGAAAAACACGCAAACTGGCCCTAAACGCCCCGCCATTTACACCCAAAATGTTTTTTCCACTCATATTCTTAAATACTTAAATGGCATTACCCATAATTTTTAAAAAGACAGGCTTTTTGAAACCTTTATTGCAAATGATGATTTGCTCTTTGAACTTTCCATCATGCATCGCCTTAAACCTTACAAGAATAGTGCCAAATCGCATCGGAGCAACTCGATTTTTTACGGCTTTGGCTATCGTGCAATGGCATGACGTGTATATCTTGGAGATTTCCAATGTGTCGCTCCCATCGTTCAAGAACTTGAAGGATGTAGTAGCCACCGAATCCTTGCTAATGGTTCTGAAATCATGCTTTGTTTTTGAAAAAATCATTCGGTTCTTGCCAAAAGCAGAACACGACGTCAGGACCACTAATAATATGATAATGATTTTGCGCATTATCCCTATGAAGAGAATGTCAAGACTTACTTTTTAACAATATTCTTGACATCCTTGACGGTATCCTTCATGCCCTTCACCACATTCTTCCCTGCCTTGTGGCAATCAGACGAGGTGGAAGATACCGTGATGGTGATGGGACCGAGCTTGCCAGACACGGTGACGGTGCAGTTGTCCGCAACTTCCTCGGTCTTGGGAATGGCGGCAAAAGCCGCATCGATGTCCTTCTCAGACATGTTGGTCATGTCGCCCAAATCATACGTGTAAGCCACTTTTTCGGCATGGCAGTCCTTAGTGTCACGTGCACTGGCCTGTGCGCAGACTGCCAAAATCATCATTCCAACGAAAGCGATTCTTTTCATTGTCAATTATTTTATTAGTCTTTGCCTACTCTCTTACAGCTTTTCGGTTATCTGCGTTCCTTTCTTACAGTGGGGTCTGTGTATAATATTGGCCGATATTATTCCGCAACTTCAAAGGTTCCGACATACGTCCCATTATCGAGAACTATCTCCAGAGTGTACTCGCCATGGGAGAGATCAGCTACGTTAACAGTAACTTCGCCACCTTGCACTAAATCTGCTATTTT
>DAIOEQ010000122.1:0-6575 GCA_036746215.1 Prevotella sp. | reverse complement strand
CGGGTGGCCACCTGGCCTCGGCGGTGAGCACCCACGCCCAATGGGCCGCACGCCACAACTTCTCCATTCTGTTCTATCCCGTGGTGTCGATGGACGAACGCGTCAGCCACCAGGGCTCATGTGTCAACTTCCTCGGACAGGAGGGCGCCAAAGACGCTGCGCTGGTGCGCCAGTGGAGCAGCGACCAGCAAGTGCACCGCCATCTCACGCCGCCTGCCATCGTCATCCTGTCCAATGACGACCGCGTGGTGCCACCTGTCACCAATGGCGTGGCCTACTATGCCGCCATGCGACGGGCGGGCAACAACTGCGCGCTCCACGCTTACCCCTCGGGAGGACACGGCTATGGTTTCAGGACGTCGTTTGCCTACCACCACCAGATGCTCGACGAGCTCGACGCGTGGCTCCGCACCCTTCCCGCGCCCACAGAGCAAGCCCTCCGCGTGGCCTGCATCGGCAACTCCATCACCGACGGCATGGGCATCGACATGAGCGACACCTACGGCTATCCTGCCGTCTTGCAACGCCTCTTGGGCAAGGGCTACAACGTGAAGAACTTCGGCGTGTCGGCGCGCACCTTGCTCAACAAGGGCGACCTGCCCTACATGCGCGAGGAGGCCTGGCACGACGCCTTGGCGTTTCGCCCCAACATCGTCGTGGTGAAACTCGGCACCAACGACGCCAAGGACTACAACTGGAAGCACGGCGCTGACTTCGGCACCGACCTCCAGCAGATGGTCGACTCGTTGCGACGCCTGCCCTCGAAGCCACAGATTTACCTGTGCAGTCCCATCCGGGCTCGCGACATCTGGGGCATCTCCGACAGCGTCATCGTCAACGGTGAGATGCCCGTCATCCAGCGTGTGGCCAAGAAGAACAAGCTCCACTACATCGACCTGCACACGGAGTTTGCGGAGACCGACGGCATGATGCAACGCGACGGCATACACCCCACGGACAAGGGTGCGGCAAGGTTGGCACAAATCATCGCCTCGCACATCCATACCCAAAAATGATGATTTGTCCGTTTTGCCGCCACAAGGATGAGGATTAATCGGTCATTTTCCGTAACTTTGCAAAAGAATAAACTCTTTTTGCGAAGACAGTCATGATCAAGAAGATTATAGCGCTCATCTACGTGGCGCTCCTGGTGGTGATGGCCGCCGCCACGATGATTGAGAACAGCCGTGGCACCGACTACGCCCACTCTGTCATCTATGGCTCGTGGTGGTTCACGGCGCTCTGGGCGGCGCTCACGGCACTGGGCTTGGCCTACCTCATCAGGCGCCGCGTGCGCCACTTCGGGGCATGGGCCCTTCACGGGTCACTGGTCATCATCCTGCTGGGAGCCCTGCTCACCCACCTCACGGCCACCAAGGGCATGATGCACCTGCGCGAGGGCGAGACATCCAACGCCTATGTCATGGGCGACGGCCAGCACGGCATGCGGACGGCCATGCTGCCCTTCAGCCTCAGCCTACACAAGTTTGAGACCACCTACCACGACGGCACGGCGGCCGTGGCCGACTACGCGTCCTTGTTCACCGTGACTGACGGCGACAAGCGACTGGAGGGCCGCGTGTCGATGAACAACATCTTTTCCTACCGTTCCTATCGTTTCTACCAGTCGAGCTACGACACCGACGGACACGGGACGGTACTCGCCGTCAACAGCGACCCATGGGGCATCCCCGTCACCTACACGGGCTATGCCCTCTTTTTCATCTCCTTGATTTTCATGCTTTTCGACCCCAAGGGCCCATATCGCAAGGTCATGCGCAGCCCGCTCTTGCGCAAGGGGGCGCTCACACTCGCGCTGCTTGGCTCCACCACCCTGGCCGTCCAAGCCCAGCCCACGGTGCCACGCGAGACAGCCGACCGCCTGGGGCGTCTCTGCATGCTCTACAACAACCGCATCTGCCCCGTCGAGACCTATGCGCTCGACTTCTGCAAGAAGGTCTATGGCGCCCGCTCCTACAAGGGGCTCACGGCCGAGCAGGTGCTTGCCGGCTGGATTTTCTATGGGGACCAGTGGTCCAATGAGCCCTTCATACGCGTCAAGGGCGGCGAACTGCGCGACCACATGGGCCTCACAGACAGCTATTGCGCCCTGTCAACGTTCTTCCAGATGGGGCAATACACACTGGGAAACCTCGTGCAAGAATACTACCAAGGGCAGACTGACAAGCTCCACAAGCAAGCCATGGAGGTGGACAACCGCCTGATGCTCATCATGGAGCTGCGCAGCGGACAGTCGCTCCATCTCCTGCCCTTCACCACCCCACAGGGCGCCACCACCTGGTATGCGCCCACCGACAGCCTGCCACGCGGCATCAGCGCGCAGCAAGCGCTCTACATCCGCCAGGTCTTCCCCTTGATGGCCGAGGACGTGGCGGCCAGTCGTTGGACACGCGTCAATGAGTTTCTCGACAAGATGCAACGCTACCAGCAGGTGTTCGGAGGCCATAGCCTGCCCACCGCGGCCCAGTACAGGGCGGAGCGATTGGGCAACGCCGTGCCGTTCGCGACGGTGCTCTTCATGGTCAACCTCACGTTGGGCTTCATCGCCTTGTTCTATATTATCGGCCGCATGACGCAGGCACGATGGGTCACCCCGCACCTGCGGCGTAGGGCCGATGTGGGTTTTGCGGTGCTGCTGGGACTGTCGTTCCTGGCTCTCACGGTGGCGATGGTCTTGCGTTGGGTGGCCAGCGGCAACCTGCCCCTGAGCAATGGCTATGAGACGATGCTGCTCTTGGCCTGGTTTGTGGAGCTCATCGCCCTCATCCTGCAACGCCGTTTCCGCATCGTCATGATGTTCAGCTTCCTGCTCTCGGGCTTTTTCCTGCTCGTGAGCCACATCAACGCCATGGATCCCGCCATCGGGCAGATGATGCCCGTGCTCAACTCGCCCCTGCTCTCCATTCACGTCAGCATCATCATGATGAGCTATGCCCTGCTGTCGCTCACGTTCATCTGTGCCGTCATGGGCTTAGTCATGTCCCGCCACGACGCTGAGCTGCAGGCCCTCAGCCAGCTCTTCCTCTACCCAGCCATTACGGCCATGGGCATCGGCATTTTCATCGGTGCCATCTGGGCCAACGTCAGCTGGGGCAGCTACTGGAGCTGGGACTCCAAGGAGACGTGGGCGCTCATCACGTTCATGATCTACGCCATCGCCCTGCATGGCGCCAGCCTGCCGGCCTTGCGCCGTCCACGCCCCTACCACTGGTTCATGGCGTTGGCGTTCCTGTCGCTCGTCATGACCTATTTCGGTGTCAACTACCTGCTCAGCGGCATGCACTCCTACGCCTGACATCGCCCCGAACAGCCTCATACAGAACAAATCAAACCATCATGGAACAACATATTTCTTCCCAAATGACCAAGGTGCAACTTCACACCTTCAACAATGGAACAGACGTGCGCGAGCATCACGTCATCATCAGCGTGGCCGGCGAGGGTCGCACGCTCAGCTATGGCGAGCAACTCAGCCTCGTCATGGACCGCTTTGAGAGCACGCGCAAGCAGCTCGCCGCCAAACCGGTCTTCAAGCGCTACTTCCTGAGCGACGCCGCCAACCAGGCCGACGAGCTCATGGCCTATGAGCTGGAGAGTCCCGACTATGCCGTCTCCGTCGTGCAGCAGGCACCCGCCGACGGCTCCAAGATTGCCCTGTGGGCCATCCTCATGACAGCCGTCAGCACGCGCGCCCTCGCCAGCGGCCTCTATGAGGTGAGCCACGGCGCCTACCGCCACCTGTGGACGGCCAGTTGCGCCAACCTCGCCAAGGACTCGGAACGACAGACCAAGCTGCTGCTCAACGAGTATGTGATGCGCCTTCTCAACGAGGGATGCACCCTCGAAGCTAACTGCGTACGCACGTGGTTCTTCGTCAACGACATCGACAATCACTATGCGGGTGTGGTCAAGGCGCGCAACGACGTCTTTGTCACACAGAACCTCACCGACAAGACCCACTTCATCGCCTCAACGGGCATCGGGGGCCGCCAGGCCAACCCACGCGTGCTCTCGCAGATGGACGCCTACGCCGTCACGCCCCTCGAACCCGGGCAGGTGGGCTATCTCTATGCCGCCGACCACCTCAACCGCACGAGCGACTACGGCGTGAGCTTCGAACGGGGCGCTTACGTCGACTATGGCGACCGCAGGGAGGTCTACATCTCGGGCACGGCCAGCATCGACAACAAGGGTGAGATTGTACACCGCGGCGACATCCGTCGCCAGTGCCAACGCATGTGGGACAACGTGGGTGCGCTGCTCGCCGAGGCCGGTTGCGACTATGGCGACGTCAACGCCATCGTGTGCTACCTGCGCGACCCCGCCGACTACGAGGTGGTGCGCCGCCTCTTCGAGGAGAAGTTTGGAGCCGGAGAGGGCCGCCAGGCCACACCCCACCTGCTGGTGCAGGCCGCCGTGTGCCGTCCGGGTTGGCTCATCGAGATGGAATGCATGGCCACACGCGACGCCAACACGGCCTACCCCCAATTCTGACAATCAGCGCAGGCGCCCGTAACCGACAAAGGGAAAGCGGCGCCTGTCCACACAAAAACATTGCAAATGGACAACAACTCTCTTTCGGCCAAGCAACTGATGGCCGGCGAGTGGTGTGACGCGCTCGACAGCGAGCTCATCACCGACTTGCGCCGTTGCCAACAGGCTTGCTTCGAAATCAACCAGATGGGCCCCGCAGAGGCTGACGAGCGCAACCGCCGCATAGCCCAGCTCTTAGGAAAGGCCGGCAAGGCTCCACACATCAACACGCCCTTCCACTGCGACTATGGTTACAACGTGGAGGTGGGCGATTCCTTCTTTGCCAACTACAACCTCGTCATCCTCGATGAGAACAAGGTGACCTTCGGCGACCACGTCTTCATCGGGCCCAACTGCAGTTTCTACACGGCCATCCATCCGCTCGACGCGGAGCACCGCAACATGGGCCTGGAGCGCAGCGAGCCCATCCACGTGGGCGACAACGTGTGGTTTGGCGGGGGCGTAACGGTATTGCCCGGCGTCACCATCGGCAACAACTGCGTCATCGGCGCCGGTTCTGTCGTTACCCATGACGTCCCCGACCACTCGCTCGCCGTGGGCAATCCCTGCCGCGTCATACGACAAGTCTAACTTGTGTGATGCAACATAAAAAAGTCCGCAGGCTCCCGACTTTGTTACGTGTCAGGAGCCTGCGGACTCTTTTTGTGCGCCATGATTGACGGTCCTCGCAGGCCGAATGCGAGAAGGTGTGGCCATCACGCGAATGTCACCTGTGTCGCAGTCGCCACCAGTAATGCCATATCCTGAAGACGGGCTCGCTCAACGCCTCGGCGGGATAGTGCCACACCAAGCGCCAGTCACGAGACAGGCGTTGCAGGTTGTGGCCCACAGCGCCGTGCCCGAAAGCATGCCGCTCGTCATACTGTCCGAAGTTGCCGCCTCGCATAATCTCATCGAGCAGCATCCGACCTCGTCTTGCATCAGCCGGGACGACCATCTTGTCTTCCGACAATGCCAGCACCTCACGCAACACATACATCACGGCCCCCGCAAACTGCCACAATCCAAGATATTTCAAACGATGCTGAATAGCAGCTAAATCCGTGCGATTGGAGAGATCCGCGTGCCAATTGTCTATCACCAAGTAGTAATCCACGATTTGCCTCAGCCCAATTCCCTCCTGGAATAGGTGATTGAATATGTGCACCAATTGGTATACCACGTTAAAGGCTGTCGTGGGCACCGCTACAGCCTCTCCGCCAATGCCAACTTGACGGGCAAACTGCTCGTCGGCCTGTCGACGGAAGAACGATTGCAACCGATGGTTATGAAGCGGATTCTGCATATAACAAGGGCGATAATGCACCTCCACAGGAATACCGTCCATATCGGGAAAATCGATATGGTGATAACTCGCCTTCTCCTGGGGGGCGATGGAATGGACAAACCGGATGACCTCCGAAGGCCGTCCCGACACCCAGAGGTCAATATCGCCAGGGGTGCGATGCGCCGGATGAGGATACATCAACGCGTTGCCCTGCCCTTTCAGGAGGCATGTGCGGAAACCTTTCTTCTGAAACCAGGCCGAAGCCTTCGCCACCGCCTTGTCCAACTGCGCATTGCGCCGCTCTATCTGCTTGCACTTGCCCATCCACCGCATCAGCAGGTCGACATCCATCTCCACGGGCAGCCCGACCTCCTTGGCGGCATCGTTCATCGCCTGCACGCCGTCAAAGGCAAGGCCCAACAGCGACTGGCGCCTGGCCATCTCGTAGACTTCGCCCCACTCCCCCTTTTCAACATGGGGGATGTCCGCGGATGAGCCAACCGCCAAACGCAACAACTGAAAAAACTTATCTTCTGCTCCCGTCATCTATTGGCAATTTACCGTCTTGTCCTAACAAACATTTGCAAATGTACACCTTTCCCTCCACTCCGCCAAACGTTCGGGACGCAATTTTGAACCTTACCGCTCCTTCAAGTCCTTGGCAGGCATACTTCTCATCTGACTTAAGGTGGGTTCTATAAATTAGCTTTGTCAGATTTTGAGGCTCTTTTTG
>DAIOEQ010000121.1:2680-6621 GCA_036746215.1 Prevotella sp. | reverse complement strand
GGCTGAAGATATGGAACTCGGTCATCTTCTTCAACTATCTGCAAGTGGCGATGGGCGGTCCTCGCGAGGCAGGTACTGATGGGCAATATCGTCAGGCCAGAGCGGCTTTCTTCGAGGTGCTCGACAAGTTCCAGCCCGAATATGCCATTGCCTGGGGCCAACGCCTTTGGAACAATCTTCCCACTGAGCGATGGCAGGATGGTGACGACCTGGTCGTGGAAGGCAGCAGGATAGCCACCGGTTTCTATCGCTTAGGCAATGGCAAGAAAGTGAAGGCCATGGCGGTGAACCATCCTTCCGTGGGCTACTCCTGGGACTATTGGCATTGGGTCATAGCAAATTTTCTCCGATAAAATTTGAACTTGTATCAGGATTTGGCACACCCTCGCCGTAATTTTGCACACGTAAACATAAAACTTAGAAGTTCAACGTTAGACAAACAGAACCACACGGAGAAAAGATGGAGACAACAGTCGGTCGGCATAGGTGGATGGCCAAGGGGGGAGGGGCTGACACCAGCACTTTGCACAACCATTTTGTTGGCTATCTTTTCTCCACTTTTGCATATCAGAGACTATGGACAACCGCATGAAGTTTTACAGTTGGCTCATCGCCCTCTTGGACCGTCAGCGTCTCACATTCGAGGAGATTGCCGACGAATGGCGCAGCGCCACCGCCAATCCTTTTGGCGACGAGTTGCAATTGCGCACCTTTCATCGTTACCGTGAGGCCATCCAGTCACAATTCGGCATCTCCGTGGAATGTGACAAGAGCAATGGCTACCGCTATTACGTGAAGCGCGACCCGGTGGATGACAACGACGTGACAGAGTGGATGTTGAGTTCCATGCGCCTGGCGTCGCTGGGCGACCGGCTGAAATATCACACCAAGGTGATGCTCGACACGCCTCCCTACAACTCCGACTTTCTCGATGACATCCTGGGGGCGATAGACAAGCACTACCTCCTGAAGTTCACGTATGTATCGGCCTTCGGGGCTGAGAGCGACATGGAGCTTGCGCCAGCCTTTGTGAGGCTATACAAGCAGCGCTGGTATGTCATCGGCGTGAGGCGCACAGCCGACAAGGCGGAAAGCATCAAGCAAGTGCGCTGCTTGCCCTTCGACCGCATCAGATACCTGGAAGTCATCTGCGAGAAGCATCCCTTGTCGCCCAAGATGAGGAAGTTCTTGACGCCTGATACTTACTATGAGAATTGCTTTGGCATCATGCGCATGGAGGACGAGGCGCCCGTGAGGATTCGCCTGCGCGCCTTCTATCCCGAGTACAACCTCATCGAGGAGGTGCCCCTGCACGAGAGCCAGCGGCGAGTCGGCGAGTCGGCGGATGGCATGTATCGCGAATACACGCTCACCGTTCGCCCCAGCCGCGATTTCCTGCAGGAATTGCTGTGGCATGGCCGTAACGTCATGGTCCTGGAACCGGAGAGCTTGCGGCAGCAAATGATCGGAATCCTAAGGGACATGACGGCAAGTTATGAGACGGGCGAGTGTCGGAACGGGGAAGAGCAGTGACGTCGCACCTCACACTCAACTATCCGACAAGCTCCAAGAAAAAGGCCCGCCAAGAAGATTTTTCTCCGACATCATGGTGCCTTCTCAACAAAAAAGTGGTAATTTTGCAGGAAAATGACCGCAAAATGACGATTTATCCCAAACTGATCACAGACGCCCTGGCCACTGTCACCTATCCAGGCACCAAGAAAAACCTGGTGGAGAGCAACATGGTGGCCGACAACATCCGCATAGAGGGCAACAAAGTGTCGTTCTCCCTCATCTTCCCCCGCGACACCGACCCGTTCATCAAGTCGACCGTCAAGGCCGCCGAGGCCACGCTCAAATACAAGTTGGGAGAGGATGTTGAGATCCACATCGCCACCGAGTTCACCAGCGCCAAGCGCCCAGAGCCCGACAAGCTGTTGCCCCAAGTGAAAAACATCATTGCCGTGAGCTCCGGCAAGGGAGGTGTGGGCAAGTCAACCGTATCTGTCAACCTCGCCATCGCCTTGGCCAAGTTAGGCTACAAGGTGGGATTGCTCGACACCGACATCTTCGGTCCATCCATCCCCAAGATGCTGGGCGTGGAGGATGCTCGTCCCTACGCCGTGGAGAAAGACGGGCGCCAGCTCATCGAACCCGTCGAGAAATACGGCATCAAGCTGTTGTCCATCGGTTTCTTTGTCAATCCCGAGACAGCCACCCTATGGCGTGGCGGCATGGCCACGGCAGCCCTGAAACAGCTCATCGCCGACGCCGACTGGGGTGACCTCGACTACTTCGTGCTCGACACGCCTCCCGGCACGTCCGACATCCACCTGACCCTCCTGCAGACCTTGGCCATCACGGGTGCCGTCATCGTCTCCACCCCGCAAAAGGTGGCTCTCGCCGATGCGCGCAAGGGCATAGACATGTACCAGAACGACAAGGTGGGTGTGCCCATCTTGGGCTTGGTGGAAAACATGGCCTGGTTCACGCCAGCCGAGCTGCCAGGCAACAAATATTACATCTTCGGCAAGGATGGCTGCAAGAATCTCGCCAAGGAAATGGGGTGTCCCCTGCTGGCCCAAATCCCTATCGTGCAGAGCATCTGCGAGGACGGCGACGACGGGCAGCCCGCCGCACTCAAGACCGACACGGCCACTGGATTGGCCTTCATCAATCTCGCGCAAGCGGTGGTGACCACCGTCAACGTGCGCAACAAGAAATTGCCCAAGACTCACATCGTGCAGGTGAAAAACGAAGGCTAATCCCCTTGGGAAATCTTGAAGCCAACCCTCCCGCACATGGCATGTCCCACAACGGTAGCATCGCTAAAAAAGCTCATAGCGAAGCTACCGCTTTTTTTGAAACAAAATCAAGACACACCTATAATAAGGCCCTTGTTTCCTCGTTATCTACACATGAATAAGCCTCTTAACATCTTTTTCCTGGGCGGCATGCTGCTGACGCTCGCCCTATTGTCATCGTGTGGCGCGGACCGAAACCTGAAGAAAGGCGAGAAGTATCTTGCCCTGGGTGAATACTTCGACGCGGCCAACGAGTTTAAGCAGGCTTACCAAAAGACGCCGCCCAAACAGCGCGACAAGCGCGGCCACGCCGCCAGCAGGATGGCGCTGTGCTATGCCAAGAGCCTACAGACGGCCAAGGGCATCGCGGCCTACCGCAATGTCGTCAGATACAAGCAAGACCAATGGCAAGACCATCTGGCGCTGGCCCAACTGCTGCTAAAAAACGGGTCGTACAAAGAAGCGTCGACCGAGTTTCAGACGGTCCTCGACTCCATGCCCGACAATGTATTGGCACGCGTGGGGTTGGCGTCGGCCAAGGAGGCTCCTGCCGTGAAGGAACTGGGCAGCCGATACACCGTGAAGAAAATGGACATTTTCAACTCGCGCCGGGCCGAATACTCGCCCATGCTCTATGGTGACGAATATGACCAACTATATTTCACGTCGACCCGCAACGAGGCGCAGGGCGACGAGGTGAGCGGCATCACGGGCACGAAAGCCGCCGACATCTTCTTCTCGGAGAAAGACGACAAGGGCAAATGGAGCAAGCCTGAGCCAGTGAGCGGAGGGCTCAACACCGACTATGACGAAGGGGCATGCTGCTTTACGGCAGACGGGCGCGACATGTACCTGACCCAATGCGTCACCGACCCGTCCTACCCCCGCTACGCGCAAATCGTGAAGTCGAGCCGTTCGGATGCCGCCTGGGGGAAAGCCTCGGAAGTGAAACTGAGCAATGACACACTGTCAAGCTTTGCCCATCCTGCCATCTCGCCCGACGGCGAATGGCTCTATTTCGTGTCAGACATGCCTGGAGGCAAGGGCGGACTGGACATCTGGCGCGTGCGCCTGACGGCAACTGGCCTCGGGGGCGTGGAAAACCTCGGCGAGCCCATCAATACACCGGGCGACGAG
>DAIOEQ010000121.1:219-2670 GCA_036746215.1 Prevotella sp. | reverse complement strand
GTGGGCAAAGACCACAAATACCACCTCTATCATCCCGGCTATCCGCTCAACTCATCCGGCGATGACTTCGGCATGACCTTCGAGGGGCCCCACAACCAGGGTTTCTTCTCTTCCAATCGAGGCGACGGTCGCGGCTGGGATCACATCTACTCATTCTACAACCCTGAGATTGTGCAGACGGTCAAGGGATGGGTCTACGAGATGGACGGCTATGAGCTGCCCGCAGCCGAGGTCTACGTGGTGGGCGACGACGGCACCAACGAGAAGCTCTCTGTACGGTCCGACGGATCGTTCACCAAGGTGCTCGACAATGGCGTGTCATACCTTTTCCTGGCTACCTGCAAGGGATATCTCAACCACAAGGAGGAGATACGCGCCCTCTCCGACCCTAAGGAGAGCCGCGACACCACGCTGCAGTTTGCCTTGGCCAACATTTCCGCCCCCACGCTCATTGACAACATCTTCTACGACTTCGACAAGGCTACATTGCGCGACAGTTCCAAGACTGCGCTCGACCAGCTCGTCAACTTGCTCAACGAGAACCCCAACGTGACGATTGAGCTCAGCGCCCACACCGACTACAAGGGTTCTGAGGCCTACAACAAGCGCTTGTCGCAGCGCCGAGCCGAGTCGGTGGTCAACTACCTCATCCAACATGGGATAGCCGCTGACCGCCTGACCCCAGTGGGCTACGGCAAGCTGAAACCGAAGGTCATCAAAAAGAAGGTGACCGAGAAGTACCCGTTCCTCAAGGAGGGCGACGTGCTGACCGAGGACTTCATCAAGGCACTGAAAGACGAGAAGAAACAAGAGATCTGCAACCAATTGAACCGCCGCACCGAGTTCATGGTGCTGCGCACCACCTATGGTCTCTTCGACGAACAGGGCAAGCTCAAAAAACTGCCTCCCAAGAAGGAGAAGGACAACAAGAAGGATCTGCAAGAGGATGGCTACGACATCATCTTCGACTAAACGATGACTGACAACCCATAACACGAATCACAAGCATGGTCAACGACATTGCTATTCCACAAGCCTTTGAAGCCAGCACACGAAAGCTATTTGGCGAGGCACGATACGAGCGTTTTCAGGAAGCACTGAGGCTTCCGCCGCAAGCCACCATCCGCCTCAACCCATACAAGCTCGCATCCCTACAGGCAACAGGGGAAAAAATGTCTCTCTCACCTGTGCCTTGGTGCATAGAGGGTCGCAAACTGCCCCAGCGTCCCGACTTTACGTTTGACCCATTGCTCCATGCCGGCGTTTACTACGTGCAAGAGTCCTCATCGATGTTCATCAGTCATGTGGTGAGACAGCTCCTCAACACGCCTGTCACGGCACTTGACCTGTGTGCCGCGCCTGGCGGAAAGACCACCAAACTGCGCACTTCGCTACCCGCCGGCAGCGTCATAGTAGCCAACGAGCCCATGAAGGTGCGCGCCTCCATTCTCTCAGAAAATGTGCAGAAACAGGGACACCCCGACATGCTGGTCACCAACAACTATCCGCGTGACTTCCAAAAGGCAGGCATCACCTTCGACTTCATCTTGGCTGACGTGCCATGCTCAGGCGAAGGTATGTTTCGCAAAGACCCGCAGGCCTTCCGTGAGTGGAGCCCTCAAAACGTGGACAACTGCGCTCGCTTGCAACGCTCGATCATCGAGGACATTTGGCCAACGCTCCGCCCTGGCGGCTTCTTGGTCTATTCCACATGCACCTTCAATGAGCACGAGGATGAGGAGAATGTCCAATGGATCATTGACAACCTGGGAGCGCAACTCGTGGACATCCCCGTGGCCCCGGAGTGGCACATCACTGGCGCCTTGGGGATGGGGCTGCAGGCTCTCTCAACACATAAGTCTAGCAATCCGTCACAATCGGTCTTTCGCTTCATCCCAGGCTTCACGCCTGGAGAGGGTCTGTTCATGGCTATCCTACAAAAGCCGCAAACAGAAGCGTCAGACCTGCCAAGCAAAAAGCGCCAGACCGTCACACGCATCAAGCCAAGCGCCTACCAAAAGACTGTCTTGCCCTGGCTTCGAAAAGTCCCCACACAGGGCAAGGACGCCTGGACCATCATCGAAACGCCTGCCATGATACGCGCCATCCCCACTCGTTGGCTCCCTCTCTACGAGAAGGCTGTCAAGGCCCTTCACCTCATCCACGCCGGCATAAGCATCGGTACGCCCAAAGGCAAGGCCATTGTGCCCGCTGCTTCGTTGGCCCTCTCGACAGCGTTCAACCGCACAGCGTTCCCACAGGTGGAAGTCAGCTGGCGACAAGCTATTCTCTACCTGCGCAAGGAGGCCATCGTCCTGCCAGAGGAGACGCCTCGCGGCCTGGTGTTGCTCACCTATCGCGGCTTACCCCTCGGCTTCTGCAAGAACATTGGCAACCGCGCCAACAACCTCTTCCCGCAGGAGTGGAAAATCAAGACCACTCATCTGCCCG
>DAIOEQ010000121.1:0-209 GCA_036746215.1 Prevotella sp. | reverse complement strand
CATCGCAGCCATCGGACAGAACCGGGCCATAGGACGCGGCAACCGCCTACCATGGAACATCCCCGAGGACATGGCCCACTTCAAGGCCCTGACCATGGGTCACCCCATCATCATGGGGCGCAAGACCTATGAGTCGTTGCCTCACGGCGCCCTGCCAGGCAGGCGCAACATCGTATTGAGCAGAGGCCTCACACGTCTGCCAGACGCAG
>DAIOEQ010000120.1:2267-6631 GCA_036746215.1 Prevotella sp. | reverse complement strand
GTCTCTTGGCACAACCTGCCGCCATACTTGTTCACTCCGTCACCACGGAGGTACTCCAAGAACCGCCTAACGAAAGCTGGCGTGACTTCCTTCATCGTCATCTGCTTAGGCTGGAACTGTTTCAGATGGTGAATGAGGTTGTGGATGGTCTTGGAGTAGTTCATGTTGTCGTTGCTGTAGTAATACTTCCGCTGCTCCTCCAGCCATTCCATCAAGTTCACCTTGGCGGCTTTCTCACCTGCAAAGGTCAGTTTACCCTCAAGTAGCTCAATCAACCGCTTGGCCTTGATTTCCTCTGCCGTTTTCATCGTGGCACGGTTAATCACTTTGTCGGCTCGCGTCAATTCCGGAACGAGATACAAACCGATATACTCTTTTCTGCGCACACCGTCTTGAACGATGTCAAGGTAGAGTGACTCCTTACCTTGCGCAATCTTCTTTGTCCGTAAGTGGACAGGACTAAAATCAATTTTCTTCTTCATTTTTCAGTTACATAATTTCTGGTGACACTCCGGGTGACACTTAGGTGACAGATTGGTTCCAAACAAACCCGAACAAACCTATAACAAACCACAGAAACGCAACCCCTATAAACGCAACAAAGCCGCTGAAATTCAGCGACTTTGTCAGTGTTTGTTATAAGTTTGTTACGGTTTGTTTGTATTAACCGAAATTGTCGTACATGATGCTCTCGGGATCCACTCCGAGGCTATCCAAATAGTCAGTGACGGTCTTGATGAGCATGGGTGGTCCGCAAAGATAGTATTCACAATCCTCTGGTGCGTCGTGGTCCTTGAGATAGGTGTCACGGACACAGTTGACTGCGAATCCCGCATAGTACTTCACGCCCGCCGCGTCGGCTGCGGGGTCGGGACGGTCGAGCGAGAGGTGCAGGTGGAAGTTGGGGAATTCCTTCTCCAGTTCCCAGAAGTCCTCCATGAAGAAAGCCTCGCTCAAGCTACGCGCTCCATAGAAGAAGTGAAGCTCGCGGTCGGTGCAATGCAAAGTCTTTGTCATGTGCATGATTTGTGAGCGGAGCGGAGCCATGCCGGCACCACCACCAATCCAAATCATCTCCTTCTTGGAGTCGAAGTGAGGATGGAAGTCACCATAGGGGCCACTCATCATTACCTTGTCGCCAGGCTTGAGGCTGAAGATATAACTGGAGCCGATGCCCGTGGGCACATTCTGGAAGCCGACTTGCGGGCGCGGCAGGAAGGGTGTTGTGGCGATACGCACCGTGAGGGTGATGATGTCTCCCTCGGCAGGGTAGTTGGCCATGGAGTATGCGCGGATGGTCGGCGTGGGGTTGTGCGCCTTCAGCGAGAAGATGTTGAACTTCTTCCATGCCCCGATATACTCATCGCCAATCAGCGACTTGTCGAAATCCTTGTCGTAGTCGATGCAGTCGTAAGCCGGAATCTTGATTTGCGCATAGGATCCAGGGATGAAGTCCATGTGCTCTCCAGGAGGCAAGGCCACCTTAAACTCCTTGATGAAGCTTGAAACGTTTTTATTGCTGATGACGGTGCACTCCCATTCCTTGACGCCCATGATCGACTCGGGGATCTTGATCTTGAAGTCGCCCTTGACCTTGGTCTGGCATCCGAGACGCCAGTGCTCCTTGATTTGTTTGCGAGTGAAGTGCGGCTTCTCCGAATCAAGAATCTCACCGCCGCCCTCGAGCACTTGCACCTTACACTGTCCGCAACTGGCTTTACCGCCACATGCGGAGGGCAGGAAGATGCCATTGGCGTTGAGCGTTGTCATGAGCGAGTCGCCTTGCGCCACGCTGAGCGTCTTGCTGTTGTTGATTGTGATGGTCACGTTGCCGCTGGGGCTCAAGTATTTCTTGGCCACGAGAAGGATGATGACCAAGAGGAGTATGACGGCAAGGAATACCCCTACGCTATTGATAATGAAACTGAAATCCATGATGATTAAATTTTAAGTCCTGAAAAGCACATCATGGCCATGGCCATAAGTCCTACTGTGATGAAGGTGATGCCCAATCCCTGCAACGGCTTGGGAACGTCGCCATACTGCATCTTCTCGCGAATGGCGCCCATGGCTGTGATGGCAAGCGTCCATCCTATTCCCGAGCCAAAGGCATAGACGACAGCGTCGAGCACGGAGCCGATGTACTGCGTGTTGCTTGGGTCAAGGTTGATGCGCTGCTGCATGAACAACGAGGCACCCATGATGGCGCAGTTGACGGCAATCAGAGGCAGGAAGATGCCCAGGGAGGCATAGAGCGATGGCGAATACCGTTCGACCACCATCTCCACAATCTGCACGATGCCGGCGATGACCGCGATGAAGATGATGAAGCTCAAGTAGGAAAGGCCGAGCGGGTCAAGCACTTTGGTCTGGAGCAGATAGTCGACCGGGACGGTCACGATGAGCACGAAAGTCACGGCCAAGCCCAGTCCGAGCGATGTCTTTACATTCTTCGACACGGCAAGGAACGAGCACATGCCGAGGAAGAAGGCAAATATCATGTTGTCCACGAAGATGGACCGGAAAAACAAACTAATGAGGTGTTCCATAATTATTTCTTATCTTCTTTGTAAAAGAACGCACGGTGAACCCAGATGACGCATCCCAAGAGGATGAGCGCCATGGCGGGCATGGTCATCATGCCGTTGTTCATGTAACCGAAGTCGTAGACACTTGAGGGAATGATCTGGAAACCCAGCAGGCTGCCGCGTCCCAAGAGTTCGCGCACGCCACCGACGATGACCAGTATCATGGCATAGCCGAGTCCATTGCCGATGCCGTCGAGGAAGCTGGGCCATGGTTTGTTCATCATGGCGAACGCCTCCAGGCGTCCCATGAGGATGCAGTTGGTGATGATCAGTCCCACATAGACCGATAGTTGCACGCTGACATCATAGGCGAACGCTTTCAGGATTTGGCTGACGATGGTCACCAGCGCAGCCACCACCACGAGCTGCACGATGATGCGGATGCGCATGGGGATGGTGTTGCGTATGACGGAGATGATGACGTTGGAGAAAGCGGTGATGACGGTCACCGCCAGTCCCATGACAATGGCTGGCTTCAGTTGCGAAGTGACAGCCAGTGCCGAGCAGATGCCCAGCACCTGCACCAATATCGGGTTGTCGAGGTTCAGCGGGTTTCCGAGAACCTCCTTGTTTTGTTTGCTTAATAAACTCATCTTCTTACGATTAAAGTTTGATGTTATTTGGCATTGAGAAACTTCGTGTACTGGCCCAAGCCCTCTTTCAGCATCTCTGTGACGCCGTTTGACGTGAGTGTAGCGCCCGTGACGGCGTTGACCTGTGTCTGCTTGTCTTCCACGTTCTTCTCCACGGCCAGGGCGATGGTGTTGTGGTTGTCGCCCGCGAAGAGATGCTTACCCTGGAACTGCTCCTGCCATGACTGGTCGTCCTTGATGTTGGCTCCCAGTCCGGCCGTCTCGCTCTCGTGGTTGAAGTAGGCTCCGTAGACGGTCTGCTTGTCCTCATTGATGGCGATATAACCACTGATGCCGCCCCAGAGACCCATGCCGTAGACGGGGATGACGTATTTGGTCTTGCCGTCCACCTTGCAGACGAACAAAGCCAGCTTTCCGGCCTTGGCGTCAGCGGAGTTCAACTTGAAGCCCGTCTCTGTGCCGCCCTGTGTGCCAGCCTTTTCCTGCTTGCCATCCTTATCGAGAATGTCGTCGGCTACCACCACCTCTTTATATTTCTCGGCGGCTGCCTTGTCGTCCAGGCCCCGAATGTTGAGCGAGTAGAGGATTTGCTTTTGCTTGTCAAGAGCCACATTGGCGTCCTGCGCAGGCTTCAGCGCCTGGAAAGTGAAAGCCAAGAGGAAAGCGACAATCAAGACAAGGACAATCGAATAAATAATCGTGTATGAATTGGAATTTGTTTTCATGCTTTTACTCCTTATTTATTGGTTGCGCGCTTGGCACGTTTCGAAATGTTAGCTTCCACGACACAATGGTCGATGAGCGGAGCAAACATGTTGCCGAAGAAGATGGCCAGCATCATGCCCTCGGGATAGCCTGGGTTCATGACCCTGACGATGATGGCCATGGCTCCGATGAGGAAGCCATAGATCCACTTGCCCGTCTCCGTGCGTGCGGAGGTGACAGGGTCAGTGGCCATGAAGACGGCGCCGAAGCAGAAACCGCCCAGCACGATGTGCTCATACCAGGGAATGGGTGTCTTGTCCGTTGCGCTAAAGATGAGGGCCATGACGATGCCTCCCACAAAGACTGAGAGCATGGTCTTCCAGCTGGCGATGCCCGCCCACAAGAGGATGACAGCTCCGATGGCGATGGCGATGACCGACGTCTCGCCGACCGAACCGGGTATGAAACCCAGGATCAT
>DAIOEQ010000120.1:0-2216 GCA_036746215.1 Prevotella sp. | reverse complement strand
CGACCCGGCGCCAGCACCTTGGGCGATGAGCCCGAGCGGTGTGGCCTCGGTGAAGCCTTCCGGCAAGTTGTAGCCCAGTCCGAAGATGGCGTCTTGTGCCACCCAGACCTTGTCGCCGGTCATTTGGCTGGGATAAGAGAAGAAAAGGAACATGCGCGCCGCGATGGCCACGTTGAAGATGTTCATTCCCGTTCCGCCCCAAATCTCCTTGACGAAAATCACGGAGAAGGCGATGGCGAGAACGAGGGTCCACAGCGGTGTGTTGATGGGGATAATCAGCGGGATGATGATGCCGCTGACAAGATATCCCTCCTGTATCTCCTCATGTTTCCATTGAGCCCACGCGAACTCAATGCCCAGGCCCACGATGTAGCTCACGAGAATCTTGGGCAGCAAGGCCAGCAAGCCAAAGGCGAACATCGACACGAAGCTCGTCTCGGCGAGCTTGCCGGCTGCCAATGCGTTTTGGTAACCGATGTTGTACATGCCAAAGAGCAAAGCGGGCATCAGCGCGATGACGACCATGCTCATGATGCGCTTTGAGTCGATGGCGTCATGGATGTGGGCGCCGCTCTTCGAGGTGGTGTTTGGCACAAAGAGGAACGTCTCAAAGCCGTCGTAGAGGCTTTGGAATGCGTGCCATTTGCCACCCTCTTCGAAGAGGGGTCGTATCTGGTCGAAATGTTTTTTTAATCCACTCATAATAGTTTTTGTGTTATGTACCTAAGCGTAAATCCTTTCTTAAGCGTTTTCCTTGCGCAGGAGGTCAAGCCCTTGTCTGACAATCTTTTGCAGTTCCAGCTTTGAGGAATCCACAAACTCGGCCAAGGCGAAGTCTTCTGGGCTCACCTCATAGATGCCCAGTTGTTCCTGCTTGTCGATGTCTCCTGTGATGATGGCTTTCACCAGATACTCGGGATAGATGTCCATGGGCACCACCTTGTCATATTCGCCACTCATGATCATGTGGCGTTTGCCACCCTTGACACGCGCGTCAAGGTCATACTCGTGATTTTTCCCCTCCAGCCAAGAGAAGTAACTTCTCGACACGGAGAAGTCGTTGAGACGCGGCAGGATCCATCCGAGGATTTCTTCCTTGTCGTCGCCTTCTGGGATGGCCGTCAGCTCAGACGTGTGTGCCCCCACGAAGTCGTCGAGTGTGGCGCGCTCGCCAGTGAGGGGATTGCCGTTGATGAGGCGCACATGGTCCGTCTTGGTCAGCTTGCCTTCCAGCACGTCGGCCAGTGGGGCGCCCACCAACACGTCTGTGTAGGCGGGGTCGTTGACCTGGCTACCCGCTATGGCGATGGTCTTGCGCAAGTCCACCTTGCCCGTGAGCATCAGTCGTCCGATGAAAATCACGGCAGTGGGGTCCACGGTCCAGACCACCTCACCCCGGTTGACCGGGTCAATGTGGTTGACCTGTACGCCGACGTTGCCTGCGGGGCAGGGACCATCGAAGACGTTCAAGTCGACACCTTCGACACTTGTCAGTGCGTCAGCCGTTTGCTTGGCGCCCACGCCCAAGTGGAGTGGGGCGATGCGGCTGAGCGCCTTGAGTCCTGTCTTGAAAGCCTGCTCGTTGCCTTCCAGTTCATATTCGAAGTCGGCGGCCAGTGGCATGTCGCGGAGCGCCGAGACGAAGATGCCTTTGGGGCTTGTTTCCGGATTGGTGGAGATGGCATAGGGAAGCTGGTTGATGTATCCAAAGAGCCCCGCCTCGAGCAGCAGCTGCTTCACGGCGTCGCCGTCCATCTTGCTGGCGTCGTGGACGCCAAAGTCACGGTACTCTTGTTTCTCGTCGGCCTCCACGCTGACGCTCAGCACGCGTCTCCGTTCTCCGCGGACCACCGATTTGACAATACCACTCACGGGCGAGGCAAACAGCACCTCTGGGAATTGCTTGTTGACAAACAAGGCATCACCGGCAAGGACACGGTCTCCTTCCTTGACGACAACCTTGGGAGTGACACCCGTGAAATCAGAAGGCCGCAGGGCATACACCTTCGATGCTCTGCAATTCACCTTCTTCTTTACGGCCTTTCCCTTGAGGTTGATGTCTAAGCCTTTGCGCAACCTAAAAACATTTGCCATAAATTAGAATATAATTGTTGGTTGATATTCGATGATTGGTAAAATAAACGACATTTGTCGAACATTTTCGGGCCATCTTTGAAGCCGGCCTCCAAATCCGTTGCAAATGTACGCAAAATTTA
>DAIOEQ010000119.1:0-6744 GCA_036746215.1 Prevotella sp. | reverse complement strand
GTGGCGGTGAGCCCCAACAGCACCTTCGGGCGGAACTCATCGACCAGCACTCGATAGCTGGATGCGGCTGCATGGTGTGCCTCATCGATGATGATGTAGTCATAGAAGTCGAGCCCCTGCTGGCGAAAAAGTTCAAGGTTGCTGTTGAGTGTGGCGACAGACACGAAGAGGTGGTCCAAGGACTCTTCGGGGCGGAAGGCGCCCACCCACAACTCACCAAAATTGGGGTCACCCAGCACACTGCGGAAAGCGCGCAAGGCTTGCTTGAGAATTTCCTCACGATGGACGACAAAAAGCAACCGGTCGCGCCCTGGATTGGCATCACGAAAGCGTTTGTAGTCGAAAGCCGAGACTACCGTCTTGCCTGTGCCCGTCGCCGCCACGACAAGGTTGCGGTAAAGGCCATTTTCCTCACGCTCCACCTGCAGACGGTCAAGAATCACTTTCTGGTGGGGCAAGATTTGGTAGCGAGAAAACACCTGGACCGACGAACCGCTGTTGCGGCTACGCTGAAGCGCCAGCTCTCGCCGAAACTTCTCGATGCCGCCCTCGCGGAAATTCTCGAAATTGTCGCTGTTCCAGTACATCTCAAAGGTGGCGAGCGCCGACTTGATGATATGCGGGTTCTCCACGTTGGTCACTCGGATGTTCCATTCCAATCCGTCGGTCTGCGCCGAATGTGACAGGTTGGACGAGCCTATGTAGGCTGTGCTCAGCCCCGAGTTGCGCACGAAGATATATGACTTGGCGTGTAGGCGTTCAATGGTCGTGTTGTAGGATATGCGCAGCTCGGTGTTGGGCAGGCTGGCCAACTGCTCCACTGCCTTGGCCTCCGTGACGCCACAATAAGTAGTGGTGATGACGCGAAGCTTGTGACCATCGGTTTTACAGAAGTCACGTAGCTGGTCAAGCATCATTCGGATGCCCGACATTCGCAAGAATGAGACAATGACGCATATCTGGTCAGCGGATGCTATGTCGCGTATAATCTCTGTGCCCAACGGAACACCCGTCTGTCCTCCTGTGAAAAGGTTGCTCACGCGAAAACCCGACAACGGCCTCACCAGTTCTTGTTTCGTGGCCCGGAGCTGTGCCTCCCGTTGTGCGCTCACCACAGCCGAGAGCAATTGTGGGGTGCGGGACAGCGTCTCATCATCATCGACATCCGCCGACTCCAAGATACGATTGGTCATCTCTATCTTGTCCTCCACCGGCACATCAGCGTCCTCCAGCTTTTTGCGAATCGATTCCGCCAGGAAGTCGGCAAGCATCTTGGCCGACTCCGCTGCGTCCATCGGCTCGGTCTTACAGACCAGTCCAGCTTGCTCCGTCTGGCGCATGTCGTCCAAAAGCCGCTCATTGATAAGGTTCTCGTATACGCCTTCTTTCAGTTTCATAAACGTGGTGTGTATATAACAATATTTTTCTAACTCGTGACGTTCTCTTCCCATTTATATATAGCGAGAGGTGGAAGACGTCAATCCTCCCACGCCGTCCAATATAAGGAGTCGCCGCCCGCCATCTCTTGTAGGTTGCCATCGTTATATTCGGGGCATGCGCTAAGCAGACATTCATCTGAACAAAATGTTCGCGCATCGTTGACAATCCAACCTTCGTTCATGAGGTGATGACAATGCTCACAGACTCGCACATTGTCAATCTCATAATCCGTGATGATGTCGTCCAAGTGGCCAAGCATAATGAGTTCCTCTACCATTCGGACGGCGAGCTTTCTTTCAGGGGCATCCCTTAGGGAAAAGAAACGTGTTATCTTCCAGAAATGACGTTTGTATAAACGCAACAACTCAACTTCTGAACAAGATATGGACGATGAGCCCACTTGGCACAGAAAGTTGTCCTGACTTGAAGAATATTTCCAATTGTGGACAGAGGCAACGCTGCGGTCCAGATAAGCAGAGGCTTCGATTGGCTCATTCGGGAAACGCTTGAGCAGGGAGACCAATTCTTGGGTGTCAATCCATTTCATGAGACGATGTTCTGATAAGAATATTAAATTGTCACCGCAAAGTTCTGAGATCATGCAGAGACCGCAAAATCATTTAAATGGACTTAGGAATTATTAGATCCTATTAGATCCATCCCATTAGCTGAACTTTGATTGGATAACCGAAGCGACAATTTCATGTTCTTCCTTCGCAAGTGTCCCAGTGCCAAGATGTTAAAGGAAAGGCGCGCACTTGCATCACATCCCCCACATGTCTTGCAGCAGGGTGAGGGCTGTGGGCGTGCGGAACACGTGGTCGCTGAAGGCCTTGATGGCCTGCGGCGAGAGATGGTCCTCAAAGGAGTTGACGAGGAAGTCGGCCTCGAGGAGGATGCGGTGGTCGAGCGCGGTCACACCCGTGTAGGTGTGGTGGTGGGCGATGAGCCAGCAGACGCGCTCCGTCTCCCCGTCGGTGAAGCCGCCCACCTCCGCCAGCACCTTGCGCGCCTCGCCTGGGCCAAGCTCCTCCTGGTGCTTTCCGCCGCAGTTGCCATACTTGGCCTCGGCGGCGTGGATGCCCACGTCGTGGAGGATGGCTGCCGCCTCGAGCACGAAGCGCTCCTCGGGCGCCATGCCCTCCGCGAGGGCGATGGTGCGCGCGAAGTCGTGCACCTTCACGAAGTGCTGCACGCGCGGCACGTCGCCACGGTCATATCTCACCATGGCCCCCATGAGGCGGGCCAGGAGCCGTTGACGGTCGTCCTTGCCTGTCTTTTCCATTGTATCTTTCTCCGTCATGAGTTTCCCTGTCACAGTTTGCTTACCACGTGCTCCTCGGCATAACTGAGGTCGCGCTCATCGTCGATCTCATACCAGCTGACATCCTTGGCGTTGAGCACATAGACAGGGCTCACGGCCTGCGACATGTGGAGCAACTCATACTCGTAGCCGAGCTTGGGCTTCTCCTCGACAATCGTCGCGTAGTCGGCGCACATCTTCTCGTAGAAGGCGCCCGAGAGCTTGTGGATGCCCACGAGCTCGCCCTTGGCGTCGATGGCCGCGCGGTCGGTGGAGCAGCGTGTCAGCGTGCCCTCAGCGTCGTGCTCCACATAGTATTGGTCCTGGAACTTGGTGACCGGCGTGATGAGCATGATGTCGGGATGGGGGTCGGCGATGAGCTCGGTGAGCGCGTTGCGGCTGTAGATGATGTCCGACTCGAGCAGCAGGAAGTCGTCCTTGCCGATGGCCTCCCGGCAGTTCCACAGCGTGTACATGCTGTTGGTCTCGGCGTAGCGGGGCGAGTAGACACACGCTATCTGCGGATAGCGGGTCTTCAAGGCCTCGTAGGCCTCACGCTTGTATCCCGTCCCGATGACGATGCGCTCGATACCGCAACTGATCAGCGTCTCGATGGAGCGCACCACCATCGGCTGTCCGCCACACTCGATGAAGCCCTTGGGCATGGTCTCGGTCATGTGTCCGAAGCGGCTGCCCAGTCCGGCAGCCATGATGACGGCAGTCTTAATCATTGTAGTGAGCGGGTATTTGGATATGGTAATGTTCCAGGGCCTCACGGAAGACCTGGAAGAAGGCCTCGATGTCGGGCACGTCGATGGTGCCGAGCGAGCAGAGGCGGAAGGTGTTGGTGGTGGATATCTTGCCCGGGTAGATGGTGAAGCCGCGGTCGTAGCAGTAGTCGTGCACGCGGTCGAAGTCCCAGTTGGGATCGTCGGGATACCTCACCGACACCACCAGCCCCGACTGTATGTCGCGTCGGATGACGTCGCGCAGCCCCAGGGCCTCCAGTCCGCTGTGTATGGCCTCGAAGGTGCGGTGGTGCCTCGCGAACTTGGCCTGTTCGCCCTCAGCCCAGTACTCCTTGAACGCCTCGATGGCGGCGTAGATGGTCTGCACGGGTGGCGTGAAGTGCATCTGCCCGGTCTTCTCGAAGAAGTCATACTGCAGGAAGAGGTTGCAGTAGTAGGAGCGCTTGGGGTAATCCTTCGAGCGCTCGATAAGCTCGCGGCTGCCCACGATGAAGCTCAGTCCGGCCATGGCCATGAGTCCCTTCTGGGCCGACGCCATGCAGAAGTCGACGTTGTCCTTGTGGAGGTCGAAGGGCACCATGCCGAGGCTCGACGTGGTGTCGACGACAAAGGTGGCTCCATGCTTGTGCGCCAGCGCGCCAATCTCGCGGATGGGGTTGAGGATGCCCGTTCCCGTCTCGTGGTGGGTGGTGTAGACCAGCGCGATGTCGGGGTTCTCGTCGAGCGCGTGCGCCACGTCGTCGAGCGAGGGCCGCTCGAAGACCGATGAGCGCAGGTCGATGTGTGGCAGCCCATAGTACTGGCACACCTCGACGGCGCGCGACGAGTAGGCGCCATTGTTGACGATGAGCGCCCGCTTGCCCTCGGGGAGCAGCGAGTTGAGGCAGATGTCGATGTTGATGGTGCCCGATCCGCAGAAGAGCACGGCCGTGTCTTTCTCCAGGTCGCCATGCGCCATCTTGACGCAGTTGTCGCGCAGTCCCTGCATGAGGCCCGCGAAGTCTTTCTCGCGTGGGCAGATGTCGGGCACCACCTGTGCCATCTTCACCGTGTCGGTGGTGGTGGCGGGTCCCGGGTTGAGCAGTATGTTACGTTTGATGTTGATCATGATAAGTACAATATTATATTATGTTTATGCCGGCAGGGGCATTAGTGTTTCAGGAAGTCCATGAGCGCCCGCTTGTTTTCCACGGGCGTGGTGGTGGGTCGTCCGAGGTCGGCGCGCGCCCCTTTCTTCACCTTGACCTCGAGGAAGAGCGGCGCGTCGTTGGCGGTGAGGTCTTGCAACACCTCCGCCAGGTCGTCGGCGTTGTCGACGCTGAGCACGGTCTTGTAGCCGCACGCGGCGGCTATCTCGGGCAGGTCTATCTGGTAGCCCACGGTGGGCTGTCCGCCCACGGAGTCGTGCACGCCGTTGTTGAAGAGGATGTGGTAGAAATTCTTGGGCTGCATGCTGCCGCTGATGGCCAGTGCGCCCATGTGCATGATGACCGCTCCGTCGCCGTCGAAGCAATAGACGGGCCGGTCAGGCTGTTGGAGGGCGATGCCAAGGGCTATCTGCGAGGCGTGCCCCATCGAGCCGACGGTGAGGAAGTCGCGCTCGTGTCCCTGGTGCTCGGCGGCGCGATACTCGAAGAGCTCGCGGCTGATCTTGCCCGTGGTCGACACCACGACAGCGCGGCTGTCCATGGCCCCCGCCACCATCTGGATGGCCTGCTCGCGTGTGAGCAGCGACTCGTCGGCCACGGTGTGCTGGAGCTTGTAGTCGGCGAAGGTGCCCTTGCGGATGACCAGGGCGTAGGCCTCGCCCGTGGCTCGCATGCGCTCCGCGGCGTGGCTCACCTGCCGCAGCGCCTCGTCCTCGTCGTCGGCGAGCGTCGTGTGCTCAATGCCCATGGCGTCGAGCAGGGGCAGCGTCACCTTGCCTTGCTTCACGTGCTGGGGCTCGTCGTGCACGCCCGGCTCGCCGCGCCACCCGATGATGAGGAGCACGGGTATGTGGTAGACGTCGCTGTCGGTGAGCGACATCAGGGGGTTGACGACATTACCCTCGCCGGAGTTCTGCATATAGACGGCGGGTATCTTGCCTGTGGCCAGGTGGTAGCCGGCGGCCAGGCCCACAGCGCCTCCCTCGTTGGCCGCGATGATGTTATTGCGCGGCTCGGCGTGGTCGGTGATGTAAGCGCAGAGGTTCTTGAGCAGCGAGTCGGGCACGCCGGCGTAGAACGTGATGTCCTCGCTGGCGAGTGCCTGGTAGAATTTTTCGGGTTGTATCATGGTGTTATGTTTTTTGTCGGATGGGATGGAAAGCAAAAGGTCACTTGCGCTTGCCAGTCACCTTTTGGAAGAGGCGTGTCAGCACCGACAGCCGGTAGCGCCGCCGCACCTCGGGCAACACCTCGCGGTAGCTGCGCCGGGTGTCGAAGACCAGCGAGCCGTGCCTGTTGGGCGCCTGGACGGGCGTCATGTAGTCGTCGCCATACTCGCCGCGCAGAAAGGCGTCGTAGCCCTTGGGCGCGGGCACCTCGATGTTCTCGAAGGGCAGCCACACCGTCTCGTCGAAGACGTGCCTATCCCACTGCAGGTTGATGTTCATGGCGACCTCGCCCAGCCGCGAGCCGGGCAGGTCGGCCAGGTGGCGGAAGGTGTCGTCCACCTGCCGGTAGTAGTGCAGCCAGCCATAGCGGCGCACGCAGCGGCGCGCCTTGAGCTTGCGGAAGATGAGCGTCAGGCGACCCGACGACAGGCAGTGGGTGTTCTTGGCCTTGAGAAACTTCATGACGCGGCTGGTCTTGCGACAGGCCTCGCGCAACGCCTCCTGGTCGTCGGGTACGGCGTCGAGGGGGAAGATGTCGATGAAGATGCCCTGGTTGAACGGCTGGAAACAGTCGGACGGGCGGATGGCCGCGGTGTCGCTGCGTCGGAACTGCGCGTGCACCCGGTGATAGTCGACATCGGTGTAGGCGCATTGCAGAAAGTAGGGTTCTTCCAGTCCCCGGTTGCCAATCTCCTGGCACATGCGGTCATAGTCGACGCGTGGCATCATGAAGTCCACGTCGTCGTCCCAGGGGATGAAGCCCTTGTGGCGCACGGCTCCCAACAGCGTGCCGCTTTCCGCCCAGCAACGCAGGCCATTGGCCTTGCAGTAGCTGAGGAAATGGGTGATGAGGTCGAGCTCCACGGCCCACACGCGCTTCATCTCCGCGCTCACGGTGTAGCCGTCACGCACCTCTGTTCCCAGGTTGAAGGGCT
>DAIOEQ010000118.1:0-6774 GCA_036746215.1 Prevotella sp. | reverse complement strand
GTGCACTCGTTGTCCCACATCAGAGGCTTGTGCTGGATGTAACCAATCTTGGTGGCATCCATGTGTGGCACCTTCAGAAGGTCTGCCAATTTATCCAGTTGAGCCTGGACCACCTCTTTCTCATAGATGACGATGGCGTTGTCCAGGTCACCACCTTTGATGAGGTTGGCCTCAAGCAACGGCATGATGTCACGCACGAATACGAAGGTGCGCGCTGGCGCTATGTCTTGCGCATAGTCGGCTATGTTGTCGAGCGTGGCAAACTGGCTGCTGATGAATTTCGACTGGAAAGAGCACATGGCAGTCACGGAGAACTGCTCATCGGGTAGGATGGTAATGCAGGAACCTGTTTCCTCATCGCGCACTTCAATCTTTTTGCGGATGATGTAGTAGTCTTTGGGAGCGTTTTGCTCAACGATTCCGACCTCCTTAATCTTCTCCACGAAGGGATTGGCCGAGCCGTCCAAGATAGGAAATTCTGGGCCATTGACTTGGATGAGGCAGTTGTCGATGCCCAATGCGTAAAGCGCGGACATACCGTGTTCTACGGTAGACACCCTGACATTGCCAGACTGCAAGACAGTCCCTCTCTGTGTGTCGCCCACGTTTTCGGCGATCGCCTCGATGATGGGCTCGCCGTCCATGTCAATACGCTGTATCTTGTATCCTGAGTTTTCCGGCGCAGGATTGAAAGTCACGGTTAGACTAAGCCCTGTGTGCAGGCCTTTTCCGTAGAGGGAAAAGCTCCCGCCGAGTGTTGTTTGTTTTGCTGTGTCCATGTGCTTTTATTGTTTTTTCTTTAATTCTTCAACTTCTTTTTGCAGTGCGTTCAGCTGCTTGTAAATCTCGGGCAGGCGTTGGAAAATGGCTTGGCTCTTGAAATAGGGCAATTTCTCCATGGGTGGCGTGCCGATGAGCGTCTGGTTGCCTTTGAGCGAACCTGGCACTCCCGACTGGGCTCCCAAAAACACCTTGTCGCCTATCTGTATGTGTCCAGCGATGCCTACTTGACCTCCAAACATGCACCACTGGCCGACCTTGGTGGAACCAGCGATACCAACCTGCGCCGACATCACGGTGTTTTCGCCGATGTCGGTGTTGTGGGCGATTTGCACAAGGTTGTCGAGCTTCACGCCCTTGCGGACATAGGTGGATCCCATGGTGGAACGGTCAATGCAAGTGTTGGCGCCTATCTCCACATTATCTTCAATGGTGACAATACCGATTTGCGGTATCTTGTCATATTGTCCGGTATCCATGTTGGGAGCAAAGCCGAAGCCATCGGCGCCGATGACGCACCCTGCGTGCAAGATGACATGACTGCCGATTTTGCAATCGTGGTATATGGTGACGTTGGGGTATATGATGCACTTCTCTCCAACCTTCACATTGTCGCCGATGACAGCGTGCGGATAAATCTGACATCCATCAGCGATGTTTGCCCCATCGCCTACGTAGGCAAACGCCCCGATGTAAACGTCCTTGCCTATTGTAGCCTCGGGCGAGATGAAAGCCAACTTGTCAACGCCAATCTTCTGTGGCTTAGCAGCTTCATACATCTGTAAAAGCTTAGCCACACAGTCGCGAGCGTTCTTCACCCTGATGAGCGTGGTCTTTACGGGTTGCTCCAGTGTGATGTTTTCGTCAATGAGAACGATGCTCGACTGCGTATCGTTGAGGTAATGGGCATATTTGCCGCTTGCCAAAAAAGAAATGGCACCCGGCACGCCTTCCTCAATCTTTGCAAACGTGTGGACTTTTGCGTTTTCGTCACCTTCGATTTTTCCTCCGATGAATTGGGCTATTTGCTTTGCAGAGAATTCCATTTTAGTATAAGTTGAAATATTTCTGCAAATATAGTAATTTATATTTTAAAAAGAGGAAAAACTATGTTATAATTTGAGATTTTTAGCGAGTAAAGGCGTACAATTGCACAATTGTACGCCTTATGTGAAACGAGAAATGCCCGTGTGTTAGCACTTCTCAAGTTCAATGGCCATCTGCTGTTGCAAGGCTTTTGCCTTTTCTGCCGCTGCCTGGGCAAAGTCTTCGCCTTGGCTCGCGTAGATGATGCCGCGACTTGAATTGACAATCAAGCCGCAGTCTTTGGTCATTCCATACTTGCATACTTCTTGCAAGCTGCCACCCTGGGCACCCACTCCTGGGACCAATAGAAAATGGTCGGGGACGATTTTCCGAATGTCTTCAAACATCTTCCCTTGCGTGGCGCCCACTACATACATCATGTTGTCCTTGTCGCCCCATTGCATGCTTTTGCGCAATACTTTCTCGAAGAGGCGCTCTCCCTTGGCGTCCTCTGTCAGTTGGAAGTCGGCTGACCCAGCGTTGGAGGTCAGGGCAAGCAGGATTATCCATTTGCCTTCGTATGCCAAGAATGGCTTAACGCTGTCTGCGCCCATATAGGGTGCCACCGTCAGGGAGTCGACATCGAAGTCTTCAAAGAAACTTCGGGCGTACATGGTGGATGTGTTGCCGATGTCCCCACGCTTGGCGTCAGCGATGATGAAGTGGTTGGCGTGATGTTCCTTGAGGTAATCGACGGTCTTCTTGAAGGACATGATTCCCTTTACGCCCATGCTCTCGTAGAAGGCGAGATTGGGCTTGTAGGCCATGCAGTAAGGGGCTGTGGCCTCGATGATCTGCTTGTTGAACTCAAATATGGGATCCTCTTCCTTCAGCAGGCACTCTGGAATCTTTCTGATGTCCGTGTCCAGGCCCACACAAAGGAAAGTCTTCTTGCTGAATATCTGCTCGATGATTTGTTGTCTGTTCATGAATTCTGTGTTATAGTTCGTTTTCTTTCAGTTTCTCAGCGTTCTCAGCGACGGTCAGCGCGTCAATCATGTCCTGGATGTCACCGCCCAGGAAACCTTGCAGGTCATGCGTGGTGTAGCCGATACGATGGTCGGTCACACGGCCTTGTGGGAAGTTGTAGGTTCGTATCTTTGCGCTGCGATCACCCGTGGAAACCAATGAGCGACGTCGGCTTGAGATGTCGTCCATGTATTTCTTGTGCTCGTGGTCGTAGATATACGTGTAAAGGCGGCTCAAGGCGCGCTCCTTGTTCTTGGGCTGGTCTCTGGTCTCCGTGCACTCGATGAGGATTTCCTCCACTTCGCCCGTCTCGGGGTTTTTCCAAGGGTAGCGCAAGCGGACGCCCGAGCTCACCTTGTTCACGTTCTGTCCGCCCGCTCCGCTCGAACGGAATGTGTCCCACTTGATGTCGCCCTCGTTGATGTGGACCTCAAACTTTTCCGCCTCGGGCAATACAGCCACTGTAGCGGCACTGGTGTGCATGCGTCCTTGCGTTTCGGTGGCGGGCACTCGTTGCACGCGGTGCACGCCCGATTCATATTTCAGAGTGCCATAAACGTTGTCACCGTTGACGGCGAAATCGATTTCCTTGTAGCCGCCAACCGCTCCCTCGTTGGCCGCCGTGACACTCACGGTCCAGCCCTTCTTCTCACAGTAACGCTTGTACATGTTGAAAAGGTCTCCAGCGAAGAGTGCGGCCTCGTCGCCGCCAGTCCCCGCGCGAATTTCCATTTGCACGTTCTTGGCGTCCTCGGGATCCTTGGGCACCAGGTCCATCTTGATTTCCTCCTCCAGCTTGGGCTGCAATTCTTCGTTTTCTTGCAGCTCCTCTCGCGCCATGGCCTTCATGTCGGGATCGTTCTCATTGGCCAGGATGTCCTTGGCTTCCTTGATGGCGTTCAGGCAGGCGATGTATCGGTTTCGGGCGTCCATGATGTCACCCAAGTCCTTGTATTCCTTTGTCAGCTTGACGTATCGTTGTTGGTCGGCAATGACTTCGGGGTCCGTGATGAGTGTGCTGACCTCCTCATAACGGCTCTCCAGTCCTTCCAACTTTTCCAGTATCTTGTTGTTATCTGCCATTTTGTCTTTTTGTCGGGTGATAAATGGAGATTGTCCCCATTAGTAATTGAACTCGCCGAACTCGCTCTTGATGGTCAGCGAGCGTTTGCCTTCGTCGATGTGTCCCACAATTTGCGCGTCGATGCCAAAGCTCTTGCTGATTGCAATCACCTGCTCGGCCACTTCGGGTCTCACGTAGATTTCCATGCGGTGACCCATATTAAACACCTGGTACATCTCTTTCCAATCGGTTCCGCTACAGTCGTGGATGATTTGGAAGAGTGGCGGAACAGGGAACATGTTGTCCTTGACCACCTTGCAGTTTTCTCCGACGAAATGGAGCACTTTGGTCTGTGCGCCACCGGTGCAGTGCACCATGCCGTGGATTTCTGGGCGCAGTTCGTCAATCATCTTCCTGATGACGGGAGCATAGGTGCGAGTGGGGGAGAGCACCAACTGGCCGGCGTCAACAGGCAGTCCTTCAATCCTGTCAGTCAAGTGATACTTGCCGCTGTAGACCAGTTCGTCGGGTACGGCCTGGTCGTAACTCTCGGGGAATTTCTCTGCTAAGTACTTGGCGAACACGTCGTGCCTGGCGCTTGTCAGTCCGTTGCTGCCCATGCCGCCATTGTAGCGGTGCTCATAGGTAGCCTGTCCAGTGGAGCTCAGTCCGACGATGACATCGCCCGGACGGATGTTTGCGTTGTCGATGACATCGCTGCGCTTCATGCGGCAGGTGACGGTGGAGTCTACGATGATGGTGCGCACCAAGTCGCCCACGTCTGCTGTTTCGCCTCCTGTGGGCCAGATGCCTACGCCCAGCTTGCGCATTTCCTCAAGGAAGCTGTCGGTGCCGTTGATGATTTCACTGATTACCTCTCCGGGAATCAGCATCTTGTTGCGCCCGATGGTGCTTGATAGCAGGATGTTGTCCACCGCTCCCACACACAGCAGGTCGTCGGTGTTCATGACGATGGCGTCCTGCGCGATGCCTTTCCACACGCTGAGGTCACCCGTCTCTTTCCAATACATGTAAGCGAGTGACGATTTGGTGCCGGCTCCGTCGGCATGCATGATGTTGCAGTATTCTGGGTCACCGCCCAGGATGTCGGGGATGATCTTGCAGAAAGCCTGTGGGAAGAGGCCTTTATCTATGTTTTTGATGGCGTTGTGCACGTCTTCTTTTGCGGCGCTGACGCCACGCATCATGTATCGGTTGTTCATGGTTGATGAATGTGTTAATGATTAATCTTTGCTGTTCCAAAAATCCCAGCTGGAATAGGCTTGCAGCAGGAGCATTTCCAGTCCGTTCTTGACGATGGCCCCCTGTGCTTTTCCTTTTTTCATGAACAGCGTCTCGTCGGGGTTGTAGATGAGGTCGTAGAGCAGTGTGCGGCTGTCCATGGCTTCATAGGGTAGGTCGGGGCACTCGTCGGCGTGCGGATACATGCCGCAGGGCGTGCAGTTGACGATGACATTGTATTCCTTGATGGTCTCGGCCGTGATTTGGCTGTATTGCATGGTTCCCGGCTTTTCTGACCTGCTGACCTTGATGGTCTCCAGCCCAAGTGTCTTCAGCCCGTATTCTATAGCCTTCGACGCACCGCCTGTTCCCAGGATGAGCGCCTTCTTGTGAAACCGCTCCAGCATGGGCTCAATGCTCTTGGTGAAGCCGATGACGTCGCTGTTGTATCCCTTGAGAAGGGTTTTGCTTCCCTTGCGTGATACCTTAATGACGTTGACGGCTCCAATTTCCTGCGCCTCTTTGCTGAGGGAGTCGAGATATCCGATAACCTTTTCCTTATAAGGTATTGTGACATTGAGCCCTCGAAGGTCTGGGTTGGAGTCGAGAACCTCGGGGAAACCCTCGATGGTGGGAATCTCAAAGTTCTCATACGTGGCGTCGATGCCCTCGTTTTGAAACTTCTCGTTGAAGAAACTGATGGAAAACGAGTGCACTAACGGGTAGCCGATTAAACCATATTTGTCCATAGTCTGTCTGTGTTATTTTTGCGCGAAATACATGGTGCAGATTCCAAATGTCAAGCGCCGGAAGGAAGCCTTCGCGAAACCAGCCTTTTTCAGGATCCCGACCATCTGTTCGCCTTGTGGGAAAGCCTCTATGGATGCCGTCAGATACCGGTAGGCGCCATTGTCTTTCGAGATAAGCTTGCCGTAGGCAGGCAGGATGGTATGCGAATAAATCTTGAAAAGTTGTTTCATCGGGAATGACACGGGCGTGGTCAGTTCCACCAAGCTCAAGTGTCCACCGGGTTTCATCACGCGGCAGATTTCCTTCAGCCCTTTGTCCAAATCTTGAAAGTTGCGGATGCCGAAAGCCGACGTGGCCGCGTCGAAGGAGTTGTCGGGGAAAGACATGGCAAGGCAGTCTTCCTTCTTCATGTCGATGACTTGGTGTAGTCCCGCTTGTCTCACTTTGCCTTTTGCGACCTTCATCATCCCTTCCGAGATGTCAATCCCGACAATCTTGTCGGGATGCAACATCTGCGCTGCGAGTATGGCGAAGTCGCCCGTGCCCGTGGCTATGTCGAGGATGGTCTTGGGATGACTGGGGCCCAGTTGCCTGATGGCTTTGCGGCGCCATCCCTTGTCTATGTTCCACGACAGGCGGTGGTTCAGCGTGTCATAGGTGGGGGCGATGTTGTCAAACATCTCCTCCACCAGTTTTTCCTTGGCCCCCTGCTTGCCGTAGGGGTTGATTTCCTCTTGTTTATACATCTGGGGTTACTGTCTGGAAGCCAAATAGTCGCTGACATTCTTCTCAATGCGTGCGGCGATGTCTCCCTCTTCGGCAGCTTTGTCAAATTTCTCACCCGTGATATGCTCGTAGAGCTCGACATATCTGTCTGACACTTG
>DAIOEQ010000117.1:2027-6787 GCA_036746215.1 Prevotella sp. | reverse complement strand
GTTCTGATTACTCCGAAAATAAGCACGAACACCAAGGGATGAACGATTTATTGTGATAAATGAATGATTTGAAAGCCTCTGTTCATCCGAATATCATTAATTTTGCATGCGAACTACATGATAAATTAAACATTCTATGACAAATCATTCAACGACAACGAACCGTTTCGCATTCAAGCGCACAGTCCTCGCTTGCCTGATGGCCATGGCCCTTGGCAAGGGCTTTGCCCAAGGTATCGCCTTCAAGACAGACGCGGAAACAGGAGCCATCACCCAGCTCGCCATCAACAACGACGAGCAACAGATGAACTGGGTGCTCACGCCCGACGGGAAACAATACAAATGGGTGACCGGCAAGTATGGCTGGGGGCTTGGCTTCTTGACCGTGAACGGCAAAAGCATGGAATGGCAGACACCCGTCAGCAAGAAAGATGGCCTGGTATACCAAACGGGCGACATACGCATCTTCGTGAAGAGAACCCTCAAGAACGGTGAGCTCTTCGAGGAATACACATTCAAGAACACAGGCAAGACCGCAGCCAAGATTACCGACTGGGGAATCTACACACCCTGGAACGACAACTATCCCGACGCGGCCACCTGCATGACCCATCGTTGTGACGCCCACATCTGGGCGGGCGACAACGCCGCATACGCCATGGCCCTACGCATGGGATACAAAGGGACGCTTCACGCCACAGACAAGAAAGGGAAGGATGTCACCATCAAGGGAGGCAACGTGGGATTGATGCTCACCAAGGGTTCCCTGCCCGACTACGAGGAATGGGAGCGTTCGAAAGAGAACGCCAACTCCAACTTTCGAGGGGTCTTCGCCATGGACTTGCCCGACATGACGCTCAAGGCGGGCAAGTCATACACCGTGGCTTGGAAAGTGTTTGAGCATAGCGGCAGGGACGACTTCCACAAGAAGTTGCTGGCCGCGGGAGGCGCCATCGCTCATAGCGACAAATACGTCTACCAGCAAGGGGAAGAAGTGAAGGTCTATCTCGAGAAAGACAACCTGAAGTCTCTCTCCGCCACCCTCACCAGCAATGACATGCGCAACGGCAGGGTCACCTCCGCGCCAAGAGCCATCAAGACAGGCCGGGACGCCCATGGCCATTACGCGTCGTTCGTGGCCGAAGATCTCGGTGAGCAACGTGTCGATCTCACATACGATAAAAAAGAGCACACCCACGCCACGATTCTCGTGGTGAGCAGCTATGACGCGCTAATCGCCAAGCGGGTGCGGTTCATCATGGACCACCAGCAGATGAACGACCCGCAGGACGCACGCTACGGCGCCTACATGGTGTATGACAACGAGAGGCAAGCCATCTACAAGAACGACGACGCACGCAAGAGCTACGATTGCGACGAGGGCCGCGAGCGCGTCGGCATGGGCGTGGCGCTGGCCCGCTGGTACCAAAAACTGTCAAGTGAGCCGACGGCGGACAAGCAGACGCTCGACCGTATCAGGCAATCGCTCGTCCGCTATGCCGACTTCATCAAGAACAAGTTGCAGACGGCAGACTACACCACCTACTCGAGGGTGACGAAGGACGGATGGAACCGCGGCTATAACTACGCGTGGGTGGCCGACTTCTACTTCCAGATGTACGAAGTGACCAAGAATCCCCAGTATGCCCTTGACGGATACAAGACGCTCCAAGCCCTCTACCGCCACACGGGCTATGGATTCTACTGCATCGGCATCCCCGTGACGGCGGGACTGAAAGCCCTGAAAGAGGCGGGGCTGCAAACAGCGTATAACGACCTGCTCATCGACTTTTCGAAGACCGCCGATGTGTTCATGAGGAATGGCTTGCGCTTCCCGAAGTCGGAGGTCAACTTCGAGCAGTCTATCGTGGCGCCAGCCACGCAACTTCTCCTGGAGATGTTTATCGCCACCCAGGACAGCTCCTACCTGAAAGCGGCAGACAACATGATGCCCGTGGTGGAGAACCTATGCGGCAACCAACCCGACTACCGTCTCAACGAGATTGCCATCCGCCACTGGGACTGCTACTGGTTTGGCAAGCGGCAGGTCTTCGGCGACACGTTCCCACACTACTGGAGCACCATCAACGCCAACGTATATTACTACTACGCCTTGGCCACAGGCGACAAGAATTACATGGACAGGGCGAAAGAGGTGGTGCGCAACAACCTCTGTAATGTCTTCGAGGACGGAACGGGCAGTTGCGCCTTTGTCTACCCCAAGCGCATCAATGGCGAGAAAGCCCATTTCGCTGACGCCTTCGCCAACGACCAAGACTGGGCGCTCGCCTACTATCTGATGATTAACCAATAAGGCCTGCCCTAAACATCACCACCATAAAACAACAAAAGCCAGAAATCATGAAAAGACAAATCCTACTGACGCTCATGGCCGTGTTCGTCTTCTTGGCGAAGGCCAACGACTATAACGTGATGGACTATGGCGCACGCGCCGACGGACGGACGTTGGACCACCAAGCCATCAACACTGCCATCGACTCGTGTGTGGCGCATGGCGGCGGGCGAGTGATCCTGCCCGCGGGCACTTACCTGTGTGGAAGCATTCGCCTGAAGAGCCATGTGGAGCTCCACCTGATGACAGGCGCCAAGATCCTCGCCGCACCCGCATCGATGAAAGCCTACGACGAGGCGGAGCCTTTCGAGGGAACAGCCTACCAGGACGGAGGCCACACTTACTTCAAGAACAGTCTCATCTACGCCATCGGCGCCAATGACATCTCCATCACAGGCCGAGGCATGATAGACGGTCTGGGCCTCACCAACCGTGACACGGAGAACGCCGGAAACCTGCAAGGCGGAAACATCGGAACAGGCGACAAGTCTATCGCCCTGAAGGAATGTCGCAACATACTCATTCGCGACGTGACCATCTACCGGGGAGGACATTTCGGCATCATCGTCACGGGATGCGAAATCGGGACCATCGACAACGTGGTCATCGACACCAACCGTGACGGCCTTGACGTGGACTGCTGCAAGTTTCTCACGATCAGCAACTGCAAGATCAACACCCCTCACGACGACGCCCTCGTGCTGAAAAGCTCGTATGCGCTCAAGAAGCCCGTGTTCACGGAGCACATCGCCATCACCAACTGCGTAATCACAGGCTATAAGCTCGGTTCGCTGCTCGATGGCACTTACATCCCTGAGAAGGTGGGTTGGGTGTGTGGCAGGCTCAAGCTCGGCACAGAGTCGAACGGCGGCTATCGCAACATCACGGTCAGCAACTGCACGTTTCTCTACAGCAGCGGCCTGGCATTTGAGGAGGTGGACCAGGGAACGATGGAGAACATCTTGGTCGACAACATCACCATGAACCACGTGCACCACTACCCCATCTACATCACCACAGGCTGCAGAAACAGAGGGCCGAAGGAGCGCACCTCTGTATCCACGGGACGCGAGATCATGATCAGCAACCTGATAGCCGACGACGTGGACTCGCTCGCGGGCATCATCGTGACGGGCATGCCGGGGCAACCCTTGCGCGGCATCTCACTTTGCAACATCCGCCTGCAATATCGCGGGGGAGGCAAGGCCGAACTTGCCAAGAAAGAATACCGAGAGCAGGGCACCAACTATCCCGAGCCCAAGTTTGCCAAGGAGACCCCGGCTTTTGGCCTTTACGCCCGCCACGTCGACGGACTGGAGGTGGACAAGGTGACCTTCGCCACGCTCAAGCCCGACTACCGCCCAGCCATCGTGTTGGAGGATGTCAAGAACGACCGCATCACCCAAGTCCGCGCGGATGTGCAGAAGGGAAGCAAGCTCATCATGAGGAGATAAGGGAGGCGCTACGGTTGTCGGAAACTCCACTTCGAGTTGTCGCTACCAAAGTCGAAGGGGGCCAGGCCTGGCGTGCAGTCGCCGAGCGACACCAGGGCCAGCTTCTCTTTCGTTCCCGGCACGGCCTTGGGCATGATGCGATAAGTGCCGTCTGTCAACTGGTCGATACGCCACAGTTGGGCGTCCTCGCCCGTGAACTCCGCCTTCGCCACAACATCATGCTGGGCGGTGGCTGTGAGACAGCGGGGGGTTCCCTCTATACATATCTTATAGTAGGGGCCTCCCAAATAGCCACCCTTATCCGCAGGCGTGACAGTCCACTTCTGGTGCGGACGGAACATGTAATCGTTCATCCTTACCGCAACCTCACCCTTGGGCCATTGCGCCTCCACCTCTTTCAGGCTCTGGGGCTCGATGTCCTTCAAGGGTTTAGAGGGCGCCTTCCAGAAGGGTTCTATGTCACGCTCCATCCTCACGAAGTCCACGGCAAGTTCCAGGGCGTAGCCTCTTCTCTCCGACGCTATCTCGTAAGTCCCCGCATGAAACTCGTCACCGGCCACAGGCCAATCGTTCTTCCAAACCAGCGGGCGGATGGCCAAGACGCTCCTGCCGCCCTGCCTGAAGTCGGACTCATAATGGAAGGACATCTTTTCCACGCCTTCCTCCACCACATATCTTCCGAAATGGCCAGGACCCGTTTTCAGATTGTTGGCGGCGATCACCATCTTGCCGCCGCCCTGCAACATCTCCCGGCCAATGTTGTCCACATACGGGCCGGTCACACTGCGTGAGCGTCCCACCACAATATTGTATGTGGAGTTGGGCCCATCACAACAAGTGCCGTGGGTTCCCAAGAGATAATACCAGCCGTTGCGGTAGACCAAGTCTGTCGCCTCGCAGTCGATGGCGATATTGACAGGCTCGTTGCCCTCCACGCGCTTGCCCGTCTTGGG
>DAIOEQ010000117.1:324-1896 GCA_036746215.1 Prevotella sp. | reverse complement strand
CAGGACATCCCCACGATGGCTGCCCCCCAGGCCTCCACCCGTGGCGCTATACGCCACAAGATAGCGGTCGCCAATCTTCAACACGTCGGGGGCCGCGCCACGCCCTGGACGTACCGCCCCAGGCTGCCAGGTCCAGCCATCCTCCGACCAAAGTCCTCCTTCACCCGTTCCGAAGGTGTAATACTTGCCTTCACACTCAGCAATGGTGGAAGGATCGTGGATGAACGGCTGGCCCACCTGGGCTTTAGCCTCATGAGCGGGCGCCGCCAACAGCGAACATAAAGTACTGATATAGAATAAGGTATGTTTCATCGCTCTACTTTACATTTACGGATATGTTTCGGACCGGATTGCCCAGTCCATCAATCAATCTCACACAAAAATCACTCATGCCCGGACCGTTGATGACGGCACCACGGAGGATGTTACGGCCCTTCTTCAACGTCAGCCGCCTCGACACCACATCGTCGCGCACCATCCTCCTGTCACCTTCGAGCATCACGGCCTCTTCGCCGTTGAGCCACCAGATGGAGGCGCCGTTCGAACCGACCGCCAGGCGGACATCTTTCTGTTCGTCAGGGCTGTCGATGATGGTCACCGCCCAAAACAGCACACCATACTTGGGCTTCTGTAACGAGGTGGCGAAACGAAAGAGCTTCACGTTATAGAGCTTGCTGTCCAGGGCATGCCAGTTCAGTTTGTCATTGCCCACCTTCACGGTAGCGCCTTCCTTCGGCAGCACTTCCAACTGATGGGGAAAATAAGGCGCGTAAAACTTCTCCTTCAGGTAGGAGTCCGTGAAGACCGTGTTCGACTTGACGGACACGGTGATGGGTTCCAAGAGCAACCACCTCCGGATGAAGCCCGCCGCGTCGGGCGTCGCTGGCTGTTTGCTGACTGGGGCGAAATAAGGCGTGATGGCTTCGGGGTATTTGCCGGTTTGGGCTTCCGCCGGCGAATGGCCCAGCAGAAATCCGCACAAGCACAACCCGCTGACAATGCCACAATAAACTCTTTTCATGATTAGTCTTGATTATGGGGTTTGATAATTTGGTAACGTCCGCTCAGGTGCATGAAGGCAAAAAGCCTCAGCAGCCCGTCATAATAGGCATCGAAGAAGCCTTCCTTATCGGGCTCGTGACGAGCTGCCCACAACCTGTCGACAAACTCCTTGCCCTTTGCGTGCGTGCAGACTAACGACAGAGCCGCCGAGGTGGCCACCAGCCCTAAGGAATGGCGCAGGGCCTTGGGCGTGTCTCCCGCCTGGAGTGTGTCTGCCACGGGCGTTCCATCCACATTATATTGGTCAACAAAGGTGTCGATGCCTTGCGAATAGAGGAAGTCCTGGAAGGTGACGGCATACTGTTGCTGCCACGTCTTGTCCTTGCAGGCCCACGCGTAGTCAAGGGCCACGTTCATCGGCACTCGCCAGGAGTCATAGCGGAAGGCGTCGCCCAACACTTGTCCCGTCTTCATCAGGCTGCCATCGTAATGGCAATAGTCTGGGGTCAGCCCCGTCCGCCTGTTGACACACTTGTGTAAAAACTGGCGGCTCTTCTCCGCGCACTCCTC
>DAIOEQ010000117.1:0-274 GCA_036746215.1 Prevotella sp. | reverse complement strand
ATAAGACGGGTCTGTGAACCCGCCGCCCCAATGGTCTGGCGTAAAAGTAATCAACTGGTGTTCCAGGTTGATGAGCGGGGCCACACGGTCCATGCCCACCTTTTGCATGGCGCAGTCCAGGATGTTCTGCGCTTCCTTCAAATAGTCGATGCCGGTCTCATTTCCCCACCTATTGGACGCGAAGATGAGAGAGGTGACGTAATAGAGCTCGCCGTCTGACGCCGCGCCTTGCGCGTTGCGCCTGCCGTCCGTCGCGCAACTCCAGGAAAAATAC
>DAIOEQ010000116.1:0-6798 GCA_036746215.1 Prevotella sp. | reverse complement strand
GATGCCGCCAAGCACACGATAGACATTGAACACCACGAGAAGGTCCCACGTGGCATTGCCCTGCGGCAAGACATAGGTCTCTGGCTCCATGGAGCCCCAGGCGGAAATGAAGAAGCACACACCCGCGAAGATGAGCGAGCGCTTGCGCCCGAGACGACTGGCGAAGACGCCCGACAAGGCGCTGCCTATGATGCAACCGATGAGGGCGCTCGACGAGGTGAAGCCATGCATGAAGTCGGTATACTCGAAATCAGACGCTCCCTTGAAGAAAGCCTGCAAGCCCTTCTCGGCGCCCGAGATGACAGCCGTGTCATAGCCAAAAAGCAGACCGCCCAACACGGCCACCATGACAATCGAAATCAGGTAGGCCTTGCTACCTTTTTCATTCTGTTCCATTGATTCTTGTTTTTAGCTGGTTTAGATGAATTGTTTCCAGTTAGCAAAGATAACAACTATCAGCAAGAATCGCCACCGCCGAGAGGCCCTAAAAACCGGCATGACACATCAGCCGTCGGCTTTTGAGACATGGAGAATTGTCATGGCGCCCCCTTGACCTTGCGGCGAGATCGTTCACCCACATACATGCCGCCGATGGTGAGCGCACGGTTGTCGGCACCGAACACGCTCATGCGCTGGTGACTGGCGTTGTCGTTAAATCTGTGGATTCTGTGGGATTCGTGAGCTAAAAGACAAAGCTCCGTGCGCACTCCCGGGAAAGCGCGAAATAACAGGACAAAAGGTCTTCCGAGAATGGCGCAGCGGCCAGCACGAGCGTTGTCGTGCGCAAATATGCGCTAATTTTCGCCATTTACGCAAGTCCCAATGAATCAGAGCGTTGTGAGATTATCCGAATTTACGGTTCATGCTTTCGCCCCGAAAAGCTGGAAGGAGCTGTCCTTTCGCGCCTCAATAAGTGGTTGATCGTGCGACCGTCGCTCATCTATTGCCCTTGCTTTTGTCATCTTTCATGGCTCGATAGCTATCCCATGGCAGGCTCCGCCGCCTGCAACACCGCGTTTCCTGACCCTTAGCACCCCTGTCCGTGCTCTCCCAACCCATTTTCATCCGCTAAAAGCCAACCTTCAGAGACACGTCTTTTTTCAGAAAAGCAATGACATATGAGGGCTGGGGAAAGACAAAAACCGAGATGAACCCCTGTCAGCGTCCTGAGCCTTCGGCTTGTTCCCCGGCAGGCCATCAACCTTAATAAACCGCTCACGCGGCATCCCCCCCTTGACGACAATAGAGACCGCACCTTATGCCACCATAGCGTGAGCGGTTTATCGAGGTTGATGGCCGCCTTCCCACACGAACAGGGGTCTATCTCGGTTTTTGTCCTCCAGATTGTGCAACCGCCACGCACCCTTTTATCCCAACTCGGGAGCTCACCCTTAAAAAAGGAAGGGCTGCGCCCGACCTTGCCAACGCAAAGCCAGACACAGCCCTTATGGGAGGATTAGGGATTGGCGGGCGCCAAAGCCCGACTATAAGATCAGCAGACCTTCTCGAGCTTCTTCATGAGCGCCATCATGAAGACGAAGCTCAGCAGGCAAAGCACGATGAACACCGTCCAGACGACCCAGAGGGGATAGCTGCCCCAGAGGAAGCCGCCCACGCTGACCAGCAGGTTGCCGGCGGCCGTGGCCACAAACCAGCCGCCCATCATGGCTCCCTTGTACTTGGGAGGCGCCACCTTGCTCACGAAGCTGATGCCCATCGGACTGAGCAGCAGCTCGCCAAAAGTGAGCACCAGGTAGGTGCCCATGAGCCAGTTGGCCGACACGAACGTGCCGTCATCGCCCGCCAGGCGCTGCGCGTCGGGGGTGTTGAGGCCCAGCGAGCCCACGAGCATGATGCCATAGGCCACAGCGGCCACCACCATGCCATAGGCGATCTTGCGGGGCGCCGAGGGCTCCTTGCCCTTGCGGGCCAGGTATCCGAAGATGGCCAGGCTGATGGGCGTGAGCATCACCACATAGCTGGGGTTGAAGTGCTGGAAGATGGGAGCCGACACGGGCACCACGGTGCCAGCCGTGTGCACATAGTCGTAGACGAGGTAGGCCGCGGCGAGCACGAGCACCACGGCGGCGACGGCGCGACCCTTGGCCGTCTTGCTCTGGAAGAGAGCGAAGAGGGAATAGACGATGAAGATGAGGGCCACGAGGTTGAACACGTCGAACGCCATGGCCTGCACGCCCGTGGAGGTCTTCTGCGTGAACTCGTCGGCGAAGAAGGTGAGCGTCAGGCCGTTCTGCTGGAACGCCATCCAGAAGAAGATGACCACGGCAAACACCAGGCAGAGAGCCACGATGCGCTCGCGCGTCTCGGCGGGCGAGAGCTCCTCGGTAGTGCCCTCCTCCTTGGCCATCTCGGCAGAGGTGCCCTCGACCTGGCGGAACGTGGAGCGGCAGGCATAATAGATGGCTATCGACAACACCAGCGACAGGCAAGCCACGGCGAAGGCGAAGTGGTAGGAGTCGTTGACGCTGTAGCCCAGCGAGTGTTGCGCCCAGTCCATGATGCGCACGGCGGCCGTCGGCGCGAAGAGTGCGCCGATGTTGATGGCCATGTAGAAGATGGAGAAGGCCTCGTCGCGGCGGCCCTGCAGGGCGGGCGTGTCATAGAGGTTGCCCACCATGACCTGCAGGTTGCCCTTGAAGAGGCCGGTGCCCACGCTGACGCAGAGCAAGGCGCCGCACATGAAGATCATGGCAAACGTGTTGCCGCCCAGGGGCACGGCCAGCAACAGGTAGCCCACGAACATCACGAAGATGCCCAGCGTGACCATCTTGCCATAGCCGAACTTGTCGGCCAAGATGCCGCCCAGGAAGGGGAAGAAATAGACGGCACCCATGAAAATGCTGTAAATCAGACCGGCGGTGCCTGCGCTCAGCCCGAAGTTGGCTCTCAGGAACAGGGAGAACACGGCTATCATCGTGTAATAGCCGAAGCGCTCGCCCGTGTTGGCCAACGACAATGCGAAAAGTCCTTTGGGTTGTCCCTCAAACATAATAACGTGAATTTAATGAATGTGTGAATATGAGAAGCTCCGCCCGCAGGCGGAGCTCGTGATCTGCCAGAAAAGGAGTTGGGACGACAGGTGTCAGGCCGTGACGCGCTCCAGCCACTTCACCATGCCGAACATGACGGCCATGGAGATGAAGCACACCAGCATGAACACCAGCCAGCACTCCCAGAGCGGCCACTTGTTGTACATCAGCGGGCCGACCCACAACAGGCTGTTGCCCACGGCCGTGGCGCCGAGCCACAAGCCTTGGCAGAGACCTTGCAGGTGCTTGGGCGCCACCTTCGACACGAAGCTCAGGCCCAGCGGTGAGATGAACAGCTCGGCCACCGTGAGGAAGCCATAGGTCAGGATGAGCACCCAGGGACCGGCCTTCAAGCCGGCGCGCACCGAGGGATCCATGGCGGTGAACGTCTCGGCCGACGGCCAGCCGCACACCATCGAGAGCACCATCAGGAAGCCATAGGCCAGGCCGGCGATGCCCATGCCGTAAGCGATCTTGCGCGGGGTGGAGATGGGATGGCCCTTCCGTGTCAGGTAAGAGAAGATCCACATCACGATGGGGGTGAGGAAGATGACGAAGAAGGGATTGACGGCCTGCCATATCTCGGGCGCCACGGCGTCGGTCTTCACGAAGTCGCGGGCGAAGAAACTGAGGCTCTGGCCGTTCTGGTGGAACGAGAACCAGAAGAAGACGGAGATGCCGAGCACGGCAAACAGGGCGTACATGCGCTGCTTGATCTCGGCGGCCATGGTGCGCTTCTCCTCTTCGGTGTATTGCTCCACGACGACCTCCTCCTTCTTGCCCGGCGTGGGGAAGAGGTGCTTGGAAAAGAAGAAAATGGCCAGCGACACGAGCATCATCACCACGGAAGCGATGAAACTGTAATGGATGCCGGTGTTGAAGGCGTCGAGATAGTCTTGGCAGAAGGCGGCCATGTCGGTGAAGTGGTAGCCGGCAAGCTGCACCTGGCTGGCCAGCGCCTGCAGGTTGGAGCTGTCGGCGCCGCTCAGCGAGCCGTTGATGAAGGCGTGGCAGAGGCGCGGCAGGTCGGCGTTGTAGGTGAGGTGGTGCACGTTGAGCCACCACGAGCGCAGCAGGGGCGCGATGAACGGGGCGGCCAGAGCGCCCACATTGATGAAGACATAGAAAATCTGGAAGCCGGCGTCGCGCTGGCCCTGGGCCCACTTCAGGCGCTCGGTGCCCTCGCGGGCAGCGTCGCGCTCAAAGTTGTCGTACATCTGGCCGACGATGGCTTGCAGGTTGCCCTTGAAGAGGCCGTTGCCGCAGGCGATGAGCACCAGGGCGAAGATGGTGAACGAGAGCAGGGCCGTGGTGTTCTCGGGCGTGGCCAGCACGGGGACGGAGAGACACACGTAGCCCAAGGCCATGACCAAGAGGCCGCTCATGATGGTGCCCTTGTAGTTCTGGGTGCGGTCGGCGATGATGCCGCCCACGAGGCTCATGACATAGATGGCGGCCAGGAACAGGGCGGCGATGAGGCCGCTCGTCTCGTCGGACAGGCCAAACTTGGAGCAGAGGAAGAGCGCGAGCACGGCGTTCATGATGTAATAGCCGAAGCGCTCGCCCATGTTGCTGAGGGCTGCGAGTAGCAATCCTTTGGGATGGTTCTTAAACATAGACTTATGGGTTTAGTTGTTAGTGTCGTTGGGCCGGGGGCTCACCGTTAGCCCCTCAATGGGTGATGTCGAAGAGATAGGTGAGCTTGATGGTGATGGTGCCAAAGTTGGAGCTGCCGAAATAGTCGCGCTTGGAGTCGCCGAAGATATTGCCGAGGCCATAGTAGTAGCGGCCCTCGAGGAGGAAGCGGCCCACCTTGGGACTAGCGAACTCAAGTCCGGCGCCGGCGGCGATGCCATAGTCGAACTTGTTCTTGACGTCCATCGAGTCTTGCGCGCAGACGGAGTTGGCGCGGTCGGCCATGTTGCGCTTGTCCCAGTCGAACGTCATCTTGGTCGACTCGCCGACATAGACGCCAAACTGCGGGCCGGCGTTGACGAAGAAGTTGACGCCACGGTTCTCGCGGCCCCATGCCAAGTGGGCCATGATGGGCACCTGCACGTAGCTGATGGTGCGCTCATACTGCTCGGCGACGCCTGTGGCGGCGTTGATGACGGGCTGGTCGTTGAGGTCGCGTATCTTCTCCTTCCAGCCCAACTGTCCATAGTTGACCTCGGCCGCGATGGAGGCGATGGTCGAGAAATACTTCTCCACGGTGTAGCGCATGGAGATGCCGCCGGTGATGCCGCCCTTCATGCTCTGCACCACCTTGGGCGTGAAGCGCACGGTGGTGAGGTTGTATCCGCCGTTGACGCCCACGGAGAACGTGTTGCGGTGCTGGCCGATCTGCGCCAGGGCCGCGGCGGGCAGGAGCAGGAGCAGGAGAGTGATGAGATGTCGGTTCATGTGTGTCGTGTGGTGCATGGGCGGTTAATAGGCCACCGACTCAATGCGATGGTCGCGAGTGTAGTGGATGAGTTGGAAGTTGTCGTTCTGCATGCCGGCGTCGCCCACCTGCCGGAAGCGCAGCGGCGTCTGCAGCGGTGTGTAGGCGCTTTGGCCCTGGGTGCCGCGGAAGTCCTTGCCGCGGGTCGCGAGACCACGCAGGAAGAACTGGGCGTGGTCGTAGCCCGTGAGGGCGAAGCGGGGGTTGTAGTTGGTCTGCAAGCCCTCGCGGAACCAGCGGCGGTAGGCCTGCTCAAACTGGCGCGTGCGAGCGCTCGTCGCGTTGTAATAGAACTGGGCCGGCACGTAGGTGTCGAAACGGAAGAAGTTGTCGAGGTCATAGTCGGCATAGAGCAACCAGTCGGTATAGCCGAAGAGGGTGATCTTGAGGTTGGGGTTGAGGTTCTGCAGGCTCTCCAGCTTGGCCAAGGCCACCGTGAGCTCGGGCATGCGACCGGTGTTGAGGATGACCACGTTCTGCTGGCCGGCGCGGAAAGCCTTGGCAAACATCGCCTCGCTGCTGTTGAGGTTGGTGATGTTGTAGGTGATGTTGTTGCTCTCCAGGCGGTTGCGCAGGCCGAAGGTGAACACGCCCTTGCGCGAGGTGGTGTCGTTGCAGTCGATAAACACGGGATGGGCCTTGGGGAAAAGGCGGAGGTAAGCCTCGATGGCACTGCTGTTGAGGCGGTCGGGGCGCTGCCACACCTGGAAGATCTGGCGATAGCGCGACACGTCGTCGCCACTGATGGAGAAGGGGATGACCATGCGGATGTCGCGCGCCTTGCAAAACTCGGCAAGGCCACGCACCTGATGGGTGTAGAGAGGACCGAAGATGATGTCGCAACGGGCGGCGGCAGGGTCGGCGGTGAACTTCTCGATATTGTCGTCGATCGTGACGTTCCAGGCGTGCACGTCGATATGGAGACCGGCGCGCTTCAGGCTGTCGCAGGCCATGAGGAAGCCCCGATAATACTCGGTCATGCGGCGCCCGTCGCCATTGACATTGTGGAGGGGCAGCATCACGCCGACATGGACGGTGGACAGGCCGTGCGACTGAGATGCCGCGGCCTTGGCAGGCGTCGGGGCGCTCTTGGCTGCCGGCAGGGTCGAGGGCCAGGGGATGAAGAGGCGGTCGCCCTTCTTGAGGCTATAGTCGGCGGTACGCATCTCGGGGTTCGCGGCCCGCAACTGGTCTTCCGTGAGACCGTATTTCTTGGCGATGCCATAGACGGTGTCTTTTTTCTTCACCTTGTAGACGTCGCGCCACTGGGGCACCTGAGCCGCCACGGACAGGCCGAGACAACAC
>DAIOEQ010000115.1:0-6828 GCA_036746215.1 Prevotella sp. | reverse complement strand
CCACGTCTGAGGGCTTTTTTCTCATCCCAAGGTGGTTATTCGTTCAAATTGACCTTTGACGAATAACCACCTTTGTTTTGCGCAATTATTATTAGCGCTTGTTGACACATTGACCTACCTTTGCAACCAGAAATCCTAAACAACAAAACCATGAAAATCAGACACCTAATCCTTTCACTGATTCTTGCTGCCAACAGTGTCGCCGTATGGGGCGCCTCGCTGGTGGCCACCTTCTATGATGATCTTAGTGGTGCGGCAGACTGGACTGCCACTTATTACGCCCTTGACAAGGCGCAGATAGCGCGCCAGTTGGGCTGTGCCGAGGCCGAACTGTCAGCACAAGGTGGCCGCTCGGTCATCATCTACTCAGTCAAGCAAGACGGCACGCTCGTGGCGCCCACGGGCAGTTACGCCAGCGCCGACGGACACAGTGGCGACTGGCATGACGCCAAGGGCTACTCATTGGGAGGATGGAGCGGAACGCCCGCTTTTTATCATGTGATCAACTACTCCGATTTCTCCGTTGGCATCGGCCAGAACCCCAATGGCGGGCTGGCTTATGGCAACACATTCCATTTTCGGTTGGTGGTGAAATATACGCCTGCCGATGGCAACGCCGTCTCTGTGCCGATCAATGTCACTTACAAGATTTACAAGGAAGTGGCCGACAGCGAGGTTGACGCCACGCTTCATTCGGCCTTGCTCCTCTGTCAGGCCGACATGGCCACGACGGGACGCCAAGTCTACTACAACCAAGCGGAACTCACCGAGGCCATCCGGGCTGCGGAAGCGGCCGAGGATGTGACAGCCAAGCGCAACGCCATCAAGCTCCTCCAACAAGCCCATGACAATTTCTGGATAATCACCGATGCCTATGAGGCCATGCGAAAAGCGGTGACGACCTTATATAAGAAGGTGGCCGACACCGGCTTCCCGTTGAAAGACCAGATAAAGGCGCTGAGCGACACCACCACCATCTATTATGACCTTGATGAGGACCACACGGAATGGATGCAGGCGCAGCTGGATGAAGTGTCCAGGATGAGCTCGGCCTTTGCGCTCTTTGTCAAGACCGATGACGTGATACGCTCGGCGAGGTTGCAAACCGAGGCCACCGACTATGATGGAAAAGAAGACCTTGTCAAGGCTATTGCCGATGCTGTGGAAGCGAAGAAAGACGCAGTGACCGCCGAGCAGTACCAGACGATCATCGATGCCGTGGGTGACGCGCAAGCCCTTTATCTCGCCCATCGTCCCAACGAGTGGGTGACCATCAAGAACGGCAACGCGTGGGTCGCCACCAATACCGGTGCGACGGTGCAGGCGCATGGGCCGGGTTTCATCCGTGTGGGAGACATCTGGTACATGTGTGGCGAAGACCGTGCCGCGGCACCGTCGGCCCCGTGGACACCCGACGTGAACCTTTATTCGTCTGTTGACCTTGTCAACTGGAAGTTTGAGCGGAAAATCATACAAAACGGTGTCACCGCAGCCGAGTTGGGCCATGGCCGTTTCATCGAGCGACCCAAGTTGCTGTACAATCCCAAGACGAGCAAGTATCTCGTGTGGTGCCACTATGAGCAAGGAAACTATGGTGCGTCGGAGGCCGCCTGCTTCGAGTGCGACTCAGTGAACGGCCCTTACACGAAGGTGTGGAGCGGACAGCCCCTTGGCACCAAGTCGCGCGACTGCAATGTCTTCCAAGACAACGATGGAACCGCCTACTTCATCTCCACCACCGATGAGAACTCCAACCTCGGCCTGTTCCGCCTCTCAGACGACTATCACAGCGCAGTGGAAAAAAGTGTCCTTTTCGCAGGGCAAGGTCGTGAGGCTCCTGCCATCGTGCGGGTGGGCGACCGCTATTTCATGTTCAACTCCGCTTGCTCGGGATGGGAGCCCAACCAATGCAAGATGTCATACACCACAAACATCAAGTCGGGATGGACGGGCCTTTCCAATGTGGGCAACTACTATGCCTATGACACACAGGCCGCTGCCATCCTCACCATCAAGGGTACCAAGCAGACCACTTACCTCTATGTGGGCGACCGCTGGCAAGACCCGGGACTGGCCGAAACCAAGACCATCATCTTCCCGATAACCTTCAACGGCTCGTCTGCCAGCCTGGACTACCGAGAGCGTTTCGACATCAACTTTGTGACGGGCGAGTGGCGGGAGACACCCACCGAGGGCCTGTTTGCCGACCGCACCAAGTTTGTGGTGAAAGCCAAGAGCAACGAGCACGCCTCTTATCCAGCCAAGGCGGCCATCGACGGCAACGTGAACACCTTCTGGCGCACCAGTTCGGAAACGGACGCGACCACCTCGCCACAATACATCACCATCGACATGGGCTCGCAACAGAAAATCAAGGGCGTGGTGCTCACCCCCCGTCTCGACTACAGCAAGGGCCTGATACGCAATTGCATGGTGCAAACGAGTGTCAACGGCGTGACGTGGTCCACGGTCTACAAGACGAGCTGGTTGCCTTATTGGGCGGAAGTGACATTTGCGGAAAAGAAATGCCGCTATGTGAAGATTACCAAGACCGACGGCGGCGTGGCCTCCATCGCCGAAATCAATGTGCTGCTTGCCGACGAAAGTTCCACCGGCATAGAGAATGCGCGGTCAACGTCTGACGGAAACCAAGAGGTGAGCTCGGTCAAGTATTATGCCATCAACGGAATGGAGGTGTCGGCACCCACCCAGGGCCTTTACATCAAGAAGGTCACCTATGCCGACGGCCACTCCAAGGCGCGTGTTATCAAGTATTGACAATCCACGAAAAGCAAAGAACATGAGAACCCTACGAATATCAAGCCTGTTGACGTTGCTGCTCATGTGGTCATGGGCCGCATTGTGGGCTGGCACCACCAATTACACCTTCCTGGATGACCTTAGCGGGGCGGAAGACTGGACCGCCACCTATTACGCCCTCGACAAGGCGCAGGTGGCCCACGACCTCGGACTGACCGAAGAGGCGTTGCTGGCCAATGCGGGTGGCAAAGTGATTATCTGCTCCGTGAAAGAGGACGGCACGGCCATAGCGCCCAACGGCGCGTACGCCAGTGCCGACGGCAATCCTGGCGACTGGCATGACAACAACGGCCACTCGCTGGGTGGATGGAGCGGGACCCCTTCGTTCTATCACGTGGTGGACTACAAGAACTTCCGCGTCGGCATCGGCCAGAACCCGAAGGCAGGGCTCGCCTACGGGCAGTCGTTCACGTTCAAGTTGGTGGCGCGATACAGCGCCGACGGGGCAAGTCCCGTTACCGCCACATACGACGTGACCTACAAGATAACCTACCAAAGTCTCTACGAGAAAGCGTTGGCAGAAGCCAAGGCGGTCCTGCAGGATGAGACGTATGCGAAGGTGGACGGCACGCCCCGTTCCGACTTGCAGGAAGCCGTGGACGCGGAGCCCGTGGCCACGGAGGAGGGGTGGCGCACTGCCGTCTCCAAGATTGTTGCCGCCCGAGTGACCTTCATCGCCGCGGCATCCACGGTTGCGACTTATAGCTTTGCCGACTCTCCACGCCATGACAGCTATGCCTGCACCTATTTTGACATAGACAACACCGCCGTCGCGACTGCCCTCGGCCTGTCTGCCAACGACTTGCAGTCTCTCTACAAGGCCGACAACAGCGGTAGCGTCACGCTGGGCACCTATGATGCCAATGGCGATGTGTTTCAGGCGTCAAACGACGCCGGTGACGGTGATTTCCGCGGTTATTGGCTCAATGCCAATGGCATGCGCGGCGGATGGGCCGATGGCACACTGTTCTTCGTCTACGATCCGCTGGGACGTGTCGGCATCGGGCAGATGCCCACCACGGAGACGGGCAAGGCGCTGTGCCAGCCAGGCGAGCGCTACACGTTCCACCTCGTCTTCCGGTACCAGGGCAAGACGGCCATCATTGCCGTGACATATCTCACCACGTGCAAGGTCTCCTATGAGTCGGCGCTCAGCGATGCCAAGGCCCTTCTTGGCAACGCCGACTATGCGCTTGTCGAGGGCGCGCCGCGCCGTCATCTCCAAGAGCTTGTCGACGCGAAGGTGGAAGGCAGTGAGACGGCGTGGCAGGCGGCCTGCGATGACTTGAGGGCGGCCATGGATGCCTTCAAGCAGGGCGTCACCCTTGTGCAGGCTGGTTCTTACGTCATGAAGGACTCGCCTCGCCACACCTCGTTTGCGTGTAAGTACATGGATGTGGACAACCAGGCCATCGCCACGTCACTCGGGCTTGACGAGGCTACCTTCAGGACTTATTACCATCGTGACAACACAGGACGGGTGACGATGGGAACCTACGGTGCCGACGGGAAGTTCTTCGTGGCTTCAAACGATGCCGCGGAAGACGGCAACCGTGGTTATTGGCTCAACAGGGAGGGCAAGCGCGCGGGCTTTTCCGCCGGTTACATCTATTGCGTCTACGACAGTCTGGGGCGCGTTGGCGTGGGCCAGATGCCGTTGACAGAGAGCGGCAAAGACCACGTGGAAGCAGGCGACACTTGCTCGTTCTCGTTGCTTTTCAAGTATGGGGAGAGGATGGCCGTCGTGACAGTCCGATACATCGCTACCCACTACCTGTGGCTCCAGGATGTGCTTGGCGAGGCGCGCCAGGAGCGCCAGGACATCACCATACGTTATGACACCACACAGCTCGATGCGGCCATCGCCGCCGGAGAGGCCACAACCGAGGATGCGGATGCCGATCACATAACCGCCGTCATCAGCGCCATTGACGCCGCCCTTGCCGACTATCGGAAGGCCTGCGAGCGCGTCGACCGCTTTGCCAACGTGGTGGCTGCCGCCAAGGCCGAGCGTTCGGCCGATGCGTATCCTGGCGCTGTGGCTTTTGACGAGGCCATCCGCGATGCCGACGATTATCTTGCCACGTTGCGCGACGACCCGACTCTCGACGCCACCGCGGCGACCGATGTCCTCAATGAGGCCCGTGAGACCTATTACAACTCTCAGTATCCTCTCAAGGCAGAGAAGCAGGAGGTGTCGTGTGTCGATCTCTCGCTCAAGGGCTCAGAGAAATATGTGCTCCGTGTGGACGGCAAACCCTATTATGGCACCAACATACAGCTTCGCGCCGACAAGATGCGCGGCTACCTGGGATGGAGCGACGCCGACATCGAGGCCTGGTTCAAGCGTGCGGCCGACGATGGGTTCAACACGGTCAGCGTGCCCGTGTTCTGGAGCGAAGTGGAACTGGAGAAGAACCATTTCGACTGGCGCATCCTTGACCAATACCTCAATTGGTGTCGTCAGTATGGTTTGCGCATGGAACTGTTGTGGTTCTCATGGAGCAGCGGAGGCCGCGTGCAGTGGCTGTGGAACGGAGCCAACGGGCGTTACCAGTTGCGCACACCCGACTATGTGTGTTCGCAAGCCGGCACCTCCGAGTTTCGCGTCTTGCGCAACACGTGGGAATATAGCCTCGACTGGCGCGACGCCAGCTTGCGAGCGCGCGACGCTTATGTGTTGTCACGCGTTATGGATCATGTGGCCTTGTGGGACGCCAATATGGGACATCCCCACACCGTGGTCGGCGTGCAGTTGGGCAACGAGGCTCGCGGACATGGCAACAACGGGGCGACGGCAGCCGAGATTATCGATTATTATGACCATGTGGGCGCTGCCGTGAAAAACTCCGATTATGTCACGTGGACACGTCTCAACTGCGTTTCCTACGAGACCAGCGGGCGCACCTCGGCCAATGAGGCCAAGCGCAACAATGGCGGCACCAACATCGACTTTGTGGGCATTGACGTGTATGGCACCAACGCCGGCAAGATTAAGGGCAACATTGACGGGCAGCTTGGTGCCAACGGCAAGAACTACCGCATGGTGATGGAAATCGACGCCAAGGACGCCGCGTCGCCGTTCTACCAGATGGCGGCCCTCGCCGGTGACAAGGCGTTCGACTACTACAACCTCGGGCCTGTCGACGGCAACGGCCTTTACGCCAACGACGGCACGGCTCCCAAGGAGCGTTCCCACATCCGCTATGTGCGCCAGCGCAACAAGATTCTCAACCTTGCCATGCGCGACATTGCCGTCAGGAAACAGGGCAGCGGACTGTACGTCTACAACTACACCGGCGGCAAAGCCGACACCGAGACAGGCTACTATGGCATCCGCTTCACGCCCGATGAGGTGACGACCCAAGCCATCGCCGTGGAGCACACCTCCAACCAGTTCCTGCTGCTTTCCACGCAGGGCGGCACGTTCTCTCTTCCCGCTTCGCTCAATGTCACTTCTGCCTATCGTGGCCACTTCGACGACGACGGCCTGTGGGTGAGCGAGGGCGATGTGGACATCGTGGCCAACACCATCCAGATGCCTGAGACGAGTTGCGTGCTGTGCTGCAAGAATGGCGATGTCCCGGTCACGTCCTCCGTCAGCTTGCGGCGTGTGGAGCGACCCGAGGACGCGATGTACTATGCCGCCGACGGTCGCCGAGTGGCGAAAGACTACCAGGGCATCAAGATCGTGAAGCGCGGCGACGGGACTGTCGTGAAGTGCTTTTAGCTTAATGCGAGGTGGGTAATTGGTCAATTGCACCTTTGACCAATTCCCCCCTCAAGTTTGAAGCGGTGCAACTTGCAAATGGTCATGCCATCTCGCTATCTTTGCAAATGAAAAGAAAGAGGCAAACGCGCACACCGATGAGGCATGTGCTCTCACCACTCCTTTCTTAAATCGTTAAGGTGGGTTCTATAAATTACCACCTTTAGGTAACAAATCACATGAAGGGTTACGTTTTGCCATCTTTTGGTCTCTTTTTGGTTCATAGCGCCAGTTCGCTC
>DAIOEQ010000114.1:3887-6830 GCA_036746215.1 Prevotella sp. | reverse complement strand
TTATTGCAACTCTTCACTCAAATCGTACCAAATTATTTTTTTAACGTCACTAAACGGCGTTTTCAAGGGCCGAGAGGCCGCGAACAGCACACGGTAGGCAATCACACGGCAAACAAAAACAAACGCCCGCAGGCGAAGAAATTCACCTGCGGGCGTATTGTTTGTATGGATTAAAACTGGATTAGTCGGCGAGCTTGGCCTTGATGAACTCGCGGTTCAGGCGGGCGATGTTGGCAATCGACTCGTTCTTCGGGCACTCAGCCTCGCAAGCGCGGGTGTTGGTGCAGTTGCCGAAGCCCAGCTCCTCCATCTTGGCGACCATCGCCTTGACGCGGCGGGCAGCCTCAGGACGACCCTGGGGCAGCAGGGCGAACTGGCTGACCTTGCTGGAGACAAACAGCATGGCAGAGCCGTTCTTGCAAGCTGCGACACAAGCGCCGCAACCGATACAGGTCGCGCAGTCCATGGCCTCGTCGGCAGCGTCCTTGGAAATCAGGATGGCGTTGGCGTCCTGGGCCTGGCCCGTGCGGACTGAGGTGTAACCGCCAGCGGCGATGATCTTGTCGAAAGCGGAGCGGTCGACCATGCAGTCCTTGATGACAGGGAAGGCAGCCGAGCGCCAAGGCTCAACGGTGATGACATCGCCGTCGTGGAAACGACGCATGTAGAGCTGGCAAGTGGTGGCACCCTGGGCGGGGCCGTGGGGGTTGCCGTTGATGTAGAGCGAGCACATGCCGCAGATGCCCTCGCGACAGTCGTGGTCGAAGACGAACGGCTCCTTGTCCTGCTCGATGAGCTGCTCGTTGAGGATGTCGAGCATCTCCAGGAAAGAGGTGTCACCGGGGATGTCCTTCATCTCAAAGGTGTCGAAATGGCCTTCGGCCGTCGGGCCGTTCTGGCGCCACACCTTAAGTGTGAATGATATATTCTGATCCATTTGAATTGTTCTGAAATTAAATTAATGTTTCTGCGTCTTCTCATGCCTGCCGGTGAAGGCAGGCCGGGGGACCTTACGACTTGTAGTTACGGGTCTGCACCTTGATGTACTCGTAGTTGAGCGGCTCCTTGTGCAGGACGGGGGCGGTGTTGTCGTCGTTCTGGTACTCCCAGCATGCGACGTACATGTACTCCTCGTCGTTACGCTTGGCCTCGCCCTCCTCGGTCTGGCTCTCCTCGCGGAAGTGTCCGCCGCAGCTCTCGTTGCGCTCCAGGGCGTCGTAAGCGATCAGCTCGCCCATGAGGATGAAGTCGCGGAGGTGGATGGCCTTGTCGAGCTCAACGTTCAAGCCTTCCTTGGAACCGGGGATGCGCACGCAGGTGTTGAACTGCTCGCGAACCTCCTTCAGCTTCTTGAGGGCGGTCTTCAAGCCTTCCTCGTTGCGGGCCATTCCGACGTAGTTCCACATGATCTTGTAGAGCTCCTTGTGGATGGTGTCGACACTGACGAGCTTGCTCTTGTCGGCCTGCTTGTGCTGGATGTCGTAGATGCGGTCGATCTCAGCCTGGACCTTCTTCTCTGCCTCGTCAAACTCGGGCAGGTTGGTCTTGAAGCGGGGAACGGTGATCTGGTCGGCCAGGTAGTTCTGCATGGTATAAGGAATGACGAAGTAGCCATCGCTCAAGCCCTGCATCAGGGCAGAGGCACCCAGACGGTTGGCACCGTGGTCGGAGAAGTTGCACTCGCCGAGAGCGAACAGGCCCTTGACGCTGGTCTGCAGCTCATAGTCGACCCACAGGCCACCCATGGTGTAGTGGATGGCGGGGAAGATCATCATCGGGTTCTCGTGGGGATCGACATCGGTGATCTCCTGATACATGTCGAAGAGGTTGCCATAACGCTCGTCGACACGCTTGCGGCCGAGGCGCTGGAAGGCCTCAGAGAAGTCGAGGAACACAGCCAGGCCGGTGTTGTTCACGCCGAAGCCCTTGTCGGTGCGCTCCTTGGCGGCACGAGAGGCGACGTCACGGGGAACGAGGTTGCCGAAGGCGGGATAGCGGCGCTCCAAGTAGTAGTCGCGATCCTCCTCGGGAATGTCACGGCCTTGGATCTCACCACGCTGCAGGCGCTTGGCGTCCTCCAGCTTCTTGGGCACCCAGATGCGACCGTCGTTACGCAGAGACTCTGACATCAGGGTCAGCTTAGACTGCTTGTCGCCGTGGACGGGGATACAGGTCGGGTGGATCTGCACAAAGCAAGGATTGGCGAAATAAGCGCCCTTGCGGTATGCCTGGATGGCAGCCGTGCAGTTGCAACCCATGGCGTTGGTGGAGAGGAAGTAGGTGTTGCCATAACCACCGGTGGCCAAGCAGACAGCGTGGGCGGCATAACGCTCGAGCTTTCCGCTGACAAGGTTCTTGGCGATGACGCCACGGCAACGGCCGTCGATGATGACGACATCCTCTATCTCGGTGCGGGTGTGGAGCTCCACGGTGCCGTTGTTCACCTCCTTCATCAGCGAACTGTAGGCGCCGAGCAGCAGCTGCTGGCCGGTCTGGCCCTTGGCGTAGAACGTGCGGCTCACCTGCACACCGCCAAACGAACGGTTGGCAAGCATGCCACCATACTCACGAGCAAAGGGAACGCCCTGGGCGACACACTGGTCGATGATGCTGGCGCTGACCTCGGCCAGGCGATAGACATTGGCCTCGCGGGCACGGTAGTCACCACCCTTGATGGTGTCGTAGAACAAACGGTACACGGCGTCGCCATCGTTCTGGTAGTTCTTGGCGGCGTTGATACCACCCTGAGCGGCGATGGAGTGGGCGCGACGGGGGCTGTCCTGAATGCAGAAGTTGATGACGTGGAAGCCCATCTCACCCAGTGAGGCGGCGGCGCTGGCGCCTGCCAGGCCGGTTCCTACGACGATGATGTCGAGCTTACGCTTGTTAGCCGGGTTGACCAGCTTCTGGTGGGCTTTATAATTGGTCCATTTCTCGGCCAAG
>DAIOEQ010000114.1:2942-3877 GCA_036746215.1 Prevotella sp. | reverse complement strand
GGGCCCTCTGGAATCTTAGAATCTATTTGTGACATAATGATTGATTTGAATGTATTGTTAACACATGCTCGGGGCGAAGCCAAGCCAGAAGCTCAGCACGAGGATGGCAAAGATGCCCAGTACGACAGTGACGTAGACGACGCCGATGGTCTGCCAACGCTTCAACCAGATCTTGCCGCTCCAGCCTAAGGTCTGCAGGGCTGACCAGAAGCCGTGGGTCAGGTGGAACCACAGGGCAGCTATCCAAACGAGGTAGAGCACGGAATAGACCGGGCAGGAGAACACTTCCTTGATCCAGCCCATGCCGTCGGCGGGGGCGATGGCGTTCTGCGCACCCGTGAACTCGGCCAGCATCATGTGCGACCAGAAGTTGTAGAGGTGGAGAAGCAAGCCCACAACAATGATGAGACCGAGCACAAGCATGTTCTGCGAGGCCCAAGACACCTCAGGACGGCGGTTCGTCACCTCATAGCGCTGGTCGCCACGGGCGCGGCGGTTCTGGGCGGTCAGGATGAAGGCATACACGATGTGGCAGCAGGCAAGGAAAGCCAAGCCCAGCGTGCCGACAACAGCATACCAGTTTGCACCCAGGAACTCGCAGACGGTGTTGTAGGCGTCTCCGGAAAAGAACGCAGCAACATTCATCGCACAGTGGAAGGTCAGGAAGAGAATGAGGCAGATGCCTGTGAGCGACATCACCACTTTCCTACCAATTGGAGAATTGATTAACCACATAAATGATTGATTTTTAATTATTTGAATGTTAGATAAAATTCCGTTGTTGATGGTTTTCTAAAGGGGCAATTCTCGTTTATAAGATTTTGTCAAGGACACACAATACCTTATAGTAGGTATATGCGCGCCCTTTTATGACTGCAAAAATAATATATTTTAGTGATTAATCAAAGTAAAACAAATAAAAAATCGATTTTATT
>DAIOEQ010000114.1:0-2932 GCA_036746215.1 Prevotella sp. | reverse complement strand
GGCGGAGGCCACGCAGGCTGCGAGGCAGCGTGCGCCGCGGCCAACATGGGAGCGAAGACGCTGCTCGTCACCATGGACATGAACAAGATTGCGCAAATGAGCTGCAACCCAGCGGTCGGCGGCATTGCCAAGGGACAAATCGTCAGGGAGATTGACGCTCTCGGCGGACACATGGGCCTGGTCACCGACGCCACGGCCATCCAGTTCAGGATGCTCAACAAGGGCAAGGGACCTGCCGTCTGGTCGCCTCGCGCCCAGTGTGACAGGGGAAAGTTTATCTGGGAATGGCGACGCGTCATCGACCACACGCCCAACCTCGACGTCTGGCAGGACCAGGCGGAAGAGCTTCTCGTGGAGAACGGTGAGGCCGTCGGCGTGCGAACGATCTGGGGCGTGGAGATTCGCGCCAAGGCCGTGATCATCACCGCGGGCACCTTCCTCAACGGCCTGATGCATATCGGCAAGCACAAGGTTCCCGGGGGCAGGTGCGCCGAGCCCGCTACCTACCACCTCACGGAGAGCATCACACGATGGGGCATCCGCGCCGGACGAATGAAGACAGGCACGCCGGTGCGACTGGACAAGCGCTCCATCCACTTCGAGGAAACGGAGGAGCAACCAGGCGACGAGGGACAGCAGCAGTTCTCATACATGCCACAGCATCGCAAGCTCAAGCAACTGCCGTGCTGGACTTGTTACACCAACAGCCGCGTGCACGACATCCTACGGAACGACATCGCCAACTCACCACTCTACAACGGACAGATAAAGTCGACGGGGCCGCGCTACTGTCCTTCCATCGAGACTAAGCTCGTCACCTTCCCAGACAGGGAACAGCACCCGTTGTTCATCGAACCGGAGGGCGAGGACACCAACGAGATGTATCTCAACGGCTTCTCTTCCTCAATGCCCATGGAAACCCAGTTGCGTGCGTTGCGGGAGATTCCCGCACTGCGCGACGTGAAAGCTTATCGTCCCGGCTATGCCATCGAATACGACTATTTCGACCCAACGCAACTCAACCACTCACTGGAGTCAAAAGTAATAAGGGGATTATTCTTTGCCGGACAAGTCAACGGAACCACTGGTTACGAGGAGGCAGGAGGCCAAGGACTCGTGGCAGGCATCAACGCGGCTCAGAAATGCGCGGGCGGCAAGCCGTTCGTCATGCGGCGCGATGAGAGCTACATCGGCGTCTTGATTGACGACCTGACCACCAAGGGGGTTGATGAGCCTTACCGAATGTTCACCTCACGCGCCGAGTATCGCATCTTGCTCCGACAGGACGACGCTGACGCCAGACTGACAGAGAAGGCCTTTGAACTCGGACTCGCTCAGCGAGACAGGCTCAATTGGTGGCTGGAGAAGAAAGAGAATATCCGAAAAATCATCGACTTTTGCGATTCAACCTCCGTTAAGCCCAAAGAAATCAATGGCGCCCTGGAGGCCATCGGAACGACGCCTCTGCGCATGGGCTGCAAAATTTCAGACCTTATCGGTCGCCCTCAAGTGTCCATCAAGCAATTGGCGGACATCATTCCCGAACTGAAAGAAGCACTGGAAGCACCAGCCAACCGCAAGGAAGAGATAGCTGAAGCAGCCGAAATACGCATCAAGTACAAAGGTTACATCGAAAGAGAAAAGATTGTGGCCGACAAGATGCACCGCCTGGAAGACATCCCCATCAAAGGAAGGTTCCATTATAGCGAGCTCCACGAGATTTCGACGGAAGGCCGACAGAAGTTGCAGCGCATCGATCCCGACACATTGGGACAGGCCAGTCGCATTCCGGGAGTTTCGCCCAGCGACATCAATGTGATGCTTGTCCTGCTTGGACGATAGATGTTTCACGTGAAACATCTGCGCGGATAAATCATTCAGAATTAAACAATTACACATAAAGTAAAACGTTAAACATGAACAATCAAATCTTGTTAAACAACCTGCGGTGCATCCCAGACTGGCCCATCAAGGGCGTCAACTTCCGCGATGTCACCACACTGTTTAAGAGTGCCGAGTGCGTCAAACTGATCTCGGATGAGATGGTAGACCTTTACAAGGACAAGGGCATCACCAAAATCGTGGGCATTGAGAGTCGCGGCTTTGTCATGAGCTCCGCCGCCGCCATCCGTTTGGGGGCGGGAATCGTGCTCTGCCGCAAACCCGGCAAACTGCCCTGTGAGACCATTCAGATGAGTTACGCCAAGGAATATGGCATTGACACCATCGAAATCCACAAGGATGCCATCAACGAGAACGATGTGGTTTTGCTTCACGATGACCTTCTGGCTACGGGCGGAACCATGAAAGCCGCCTGTGACCTCGTCAGGAAGTTCCATCCAAAAAAGATCTATTGCAATTTCATCATTGAACTTCATTCGGAGTTTCCACACGCTCGCGACATCTTCGACGACGACGTGGAAGTGACAAGCCTGCTGCAATTCTAAGCGACAGTTGTTCGCATGGGCCGACACATCGGCTTTCATCCTTAGGCGAACCGACACAAAACCGCATACCTTGGGAAGTCGAAATAGACCGACCATCCACCCTACCCCCTTGGCCTCAGAGAACAATCTCCCGGCCGAGGGGTTTCTTTTTACTTATGGGTTTGCGGTGGCCATAGGGTGCCCTGCGCTCCAAATGTGGCACAACCAACAAAAATATCAAGAAGGTTTGTTTGTCGGCACCCATAATTTTCTTATATTTGCAATGCCAGAACCGGTCCATGTACGTGTCCTGCCGGCAGGGGAGTCGCGGTGCAAAGCATCTACGCCACACTGCCCCACACAATGCCCACGGCTCAAGCCAAAGCAGATAAGGCAGTTACAACAACTGGCAGGAGAAAAAGTGATTAACTTGTTTCACGTGAAACAATACCGCTGCAAACACCAATAGATAAACGGAATAACAAAGATGACACGAGAAGAAAACG
>DAIOEQ010000113.1:0-6865 GCA_036746215.1 Prevotella sp. | reverse complement strand
ATTTTCGGAAAAGGCGCTTCATCGGCAATTTCATTTTGCCTTGCCACATGATTTTTTGAGCAAATAAAAGGCCCGCTTCACAGCGAGCCTTCTACTCATTATACAAAAACATTACAAAATTCTATTTCTATAGCGAACAAGAGTTTGCGCTTCTCTGATGCCTAACGGCTTGCGTAATGGCTTAGCACCCCATGCATCCGCACCCGCGGCACTTGCGCTGGCAATAGCGCTCACACTGGCGACGGATGTCGTAGCCCAAGAGTGCGCCAAGGATGAAGTCCTCCTCGGGCGACAACTCGTTGAGCGGGCGCGTCACCATCAGGCGGATGGCGTCCATGCACTCCTGGCTTCCGAAGAAGAGGTTGACCGAGTCTTGACACGCCTTTCTGGTACTCGTAGATGTGGTTCATCAGCACCTTCATCTCTATGGGTTGTGCGGTCATGGGCTTATGGGATAAGAGGGCCCTGCCCGAAGGCGAGGGCGTGTGGGAATGAATGGGTTAAAATCCGAGGGTGGGAATCCAGGCGTCGATGCGCTCCTCGGTCTTGTCAGACTCGTTGACGTCGTCGAGCGCCAAGCCGACGAACTTGCCATCGACTACCGCGTCGGAGTCGTCGAACGTATAACCGTCGGTCGACACGGCACCCACCATGGTGGCTCCGGCTGCCTCGGCCGCATCGTGAAGCTCCTTCATGCCGCCGCAGAACGTGTCGGGATAACTGGCCGAGTCACCACAACCGAAGATGGCCACGCGCTTGCCCGACAGGTCGGCCGACTTCACGAGGCTGACGCCGTCATACCAATCGTCTTGCAACTCGCCCGCTCCCCACGTGGAGGTGCCCAGCACGATGTGATCGGCTGAAGCCAACTCGTCGGCCGTCAGGTCTGATACATTGATCACGTCGGCGCCCAATTTCTCGCCGAGGGTCTGTGCGATGCTCTCGCACGTGCCGGTGGTCGAACCGTACACAACTATTGTCTTACTCATAATCGTTATTCGTTTGTTTTGTTTTACGGATGCAAAGATAGGATGTTTCGGGAAATAGTGCAATACCTAAAAATTGTGGTTTGCGCCAAATACTTAGAAATAGGTACATTCTTTTGGCACCCCACAAGGTGGAATTGTGGAAAAAGTAGTAACTTTGCAAACACACATATATAAAAGGTATCAATGACAATGGACAACAAGACAAACCGGCTGATCAGCCTCGCTTACCAACTTTACGACATCACCGACGGCGAACACACCCTCGTGGAGCAGACCGCCGACGGCCGTCCCTTCACCTTCATCAGCGGCATGGGCATCGCCCTGGACGCCTTCGAGCAAAAGATGGAAGGACTGGCGACGGGTGACAACTTCGACTTCACGCTCTCGCCCGAAGAGGCCTACGGAACGTATGAGGACAGCCATGTCGTCGACCTCGACAAGGAGATGTTTGTCATTGACGGGAGATTTGACGCCGAGCACGTGAGGAAAGGTGCCGTCATTCCCCTGCAGAACGAGGACGGCAACCGATTTAACGGCGTGGTGTCAGAGGTGACTGCCGACAAGGTGAAGGTGGATCTCAACCATCCCCTGGCCGGACGGACGCTCAACTTCAAGGGCTCCATACTCGAAGCCCACGAGGCCACGAACGAAGAGATACAGGCTTTCGTCGACTCGCTACAAGGAAACGGCGAGGGCTGCGGCTGCGGACACTGCGACCACGAGGGCGGATGTCACCACGAGGGTGGCTGCAAGGACCACGGGCACGATGGCCACTGCCACAACCACGAGCACAAGGAGGGCGGCTGCGGGCACTGCCATCACGACCACTAAACAGCAGACAGGAACCAGACATGAGAAACACCTTTGGCAACATATTCACCCTGACCACCTTTGGCGAAAGCCACGGCGAGGCGGTGGGCGGCGTCGTGGACGGCATGCCAGCCGGAATAGACATAGACACCGACTTCATTCAGCGCGAACTGGACAGGAGAAAACCTGGCCAAAGCCGCATCACGACACAAAGGAAGGAAGCCGACCGGGTGGAACTGCTCAGCGGCATCTTTGAGGGCAGGTCGACAGGCACGCCCATCGGCTTCGTGGTGCGCAACACCAACCAGCACTCCAACGACTACGACAACATGCGCCAACTCTTCCGGCCCTCGCACGCCGACTACACCTATTATAATAAGTATGGCGTGCGCGACCACCGGGGCGGAGGCCGCTCGTCGGCACGCATCACCATCAGCCGCTGCGTGGGCGGCGCCTTGGCCAAGTTGGCCCTGCGCCCTCTGGGCATCAGCATACAGGCCTATGTGTCGCAAGTGGGCGACATCGCCCTCGACCGCGACTATCACCGCTACGACCTGACCAATGCCGAGGACAACATCGTCAGGTGTCCGGACCCGGAGAAAGCCAAAGAGATGGAACAACTGATCATGAGGGTGAAGGCCGAGGGCGACACCATCGGCGGTGTCGTGACATGCGTCATCAAGGGATGCCCCGTGGGGCTGGGCGAGCCTGAGTTTGGCAAGTTGCACGCCCAGCTCGGCGCGGCCATGTTGGGCATCAATGCCGTGAAGGGGTTCGAATATGGCGACGGGTTTGACATCGTGACGCATCGCGGGTCAGAGGTGAACGACATCTTCCTGCCCAACGACACCGACACGGCCACCTATGGGACAAAACACGCGGCCAACACCAAGACCAACCACAGCGGAGGCATACAGGGAGGCATCAGCAACGGACAGGACATCTGCTTCCGCGTGGCCTTCAAGCCCGTGGCCACGCTGCTGATGCCACAGGACACCATCGACCTGGACGGCAACGCCACCACCATCGACGCCCGCGGACGCCATGACCCCTGCGTGACGCCGAGGGCCGTGCCCATCGTGGAAGACATGGCGGCCATGGTCATCCTGGACAACTGGCTCATGAACAAGACGGTGAAAATGTGACCCGCTCGCGGTCGCCCCGCAAGGGAAAAGACGAGGAAAAGAAGTGACGGTGGCATGACATCCGGGCAACAAGCGCGCCCGGATGTCATGCCACCGTCACTTTGTTTGTATGCGCATCCTGCGCCAAAGGGCCGCGGGAAGCAGACGCCAGAAAAAGGTGAGCAGGCGATAACGCCAGTCGATGACGCACACATGGCTTCCGCGGCCAATGGCGCGCACGATGGCCCGAGCCACCACGCGCGGCTCCATCAACATGAGATAAGAAGTGACGTCACCCAACAGGCTGGTGCGCACAAAACCGGGACGCACATCGGTGAAACGGATGAATAAGTGGCGCATGTGGGCTTGCTGCTCAAGGGCCTGCACATACACGTTCTGGAAAGCCTTCGTGGCACTGTAGGCCGGTGCCGCCCCCAGTCCTTTTGTCCCCGCTATCGAGGAGATGACAGCGATGTGGCCGCCGTCCCGCCCGGCAAAATAGCGGTAGGCCTCACCCACCATTCGCGCAAAGCCCACGCCGTTGGTGGCAAGGGTGGACAGCTCCTTCCGCGCTTCGAGCACCGGGTTTTGCCAGCCCACTCCCGCGGCATGGAAATAAAGATCCATGCCTCCCATTTTCTCCACCAACCGCATCAAGCAAGCTGGGGCATCGTCACGCGTGACGTCGAGCACCTGCGTGAAGGCCTGCCCCGGATAGTCACCAGCCAAGGCTCGCAAGGGCTCCTCGCGGCGGGCCGCCAAGCCCACCGTCCATCCTTGGCTCAATAACAGGATGGCTACCTCACGCCCGATGCCCGAGGAGGCACCCACCACAACAGCCCGCCTCATCAGACGACACCCACTATCTCGCCGACGCTCTTGCAGCCATGCCGCTCCAGCCAGTCGGCCATGCCTCGCTTGACTCTGACCGTGACCGTCGGGTCCACGAAGTTGGCCGTGCCAATCTCTATGGCCGACGCCCCGGCCATCATGAACTCGATGGCATCCTCGGCCGTCATGATGCCTCCCAGTCCGATGACGGGGATCTTCACGGCATGGAAGACCTCGTTGACCATGCGCACGGCCACGGGCTTGACAGCCGGGCCGCTGAGCCCACCCGTGCGTATGCTCAACTTGGGCTGGCGGCGCTCGATGTCGATGGCCATGCCCATCAGCGTGTTGATGAGCGACACGGCGTCAGCTCCCTCGGCCTCGCAGGCACGCGCAATGTCGGCGATGTGGGTGACATTGGGCGAGAGCTTCACGATGAGCGTCTTGTGATACACTTGGCGCACGGCGCGCACCACGCTGGCCGCTCCCTCGCACGTCACGCCAAAGGCCATGCCACCGTCCTTGACATTGGGGCACGAGATGTTGAGCTCAATGGCGGGGATGCGGTCGAGCGCGTCGACGCGGGCGGCACAGGCGGCATAATTGTCGGGCGATGAGCCACTGACATTGACGATGAAATGGGTGCGGATGTCCTTGATTTGGGGATAAATGTGGTCGCAGAAATAGTCCACGCCCTTGTTTTGCAACCCCACACAATTGAGCATTCCCTGCGCCGTTTCCACCATGCGCGGATAGTCGTTGCCCTGGCGGGGAGCTTGCGTGGTGCCCTTGACGATGATGGCGCCAATCTCCTCCAACGGCACCAGGTCTTGAAACTCCAGACCATACCCGAACGTCCCGCTCGCGGTCATCACAGGGTTGGAAAGGCGCAATTGATTTATCTTTACATTTAAGTCTACCATAACAGTTTCTGAATATTAAACACGGGTCCTTCTTTGCACACACATAAATTGCCCTCCGCGGTCTTCTCCACACAACAGAGGCAAGCGCCCAGTCCGCAGGCCATCATGTTCTCCAGCGAAGCCTCGCAGGAGATGCCTTGCCGCTTGGCATAGCGGGCCACCGACACCATCATCGGCTTGGGGCCGCAGGTCTGTATGAAGTCGAAATGTTCCTGCTCGAGGATGGGGTGGTTGGTGACAAATCCCTTCTCGCCCAGCGAGCCATCCTCGGTGGTGACATAGACATCGCCCTCTTGCCTATACAACTCCAGTTCCAGGAGGTCGCTGGCTGTGCGGCCGCCCAACAGGAAGACGGGCGTGAAGCCGGCTTGGCGAAGGGCCGCCCCCTGATAGAGCAACGGCGCGACACCAACGCCACCGCCCACCAGGAGCACACGCGCGGCGGACGACTGGGGCATGGAGAACCCGCGGCCCAAGGGGAGCAGGCAGTTGACCGTGTCGCCCGGACGCAGGCGTCCCAACTGGCGGGTGCCATCGCCTATCGTGGCCACCAGCAGCCACAACTCGTTGTGCGCAACGTCAATGTAATGGATGGAAATGGGACGACGAAGGAATGTGGAGGGGGAATGGTCCACCCTGACTTCAACAAACTGACCGGGCTGCATGGCTGGGAGAGGAGCCTCCTGGGTCAGCTTGAGCAACACATGTTTCGGGCTCAAACGTTCCACCATGCTGACGCGCAGGTCAAGACAATACTTCTTCATAAGTGATTTTTGTGGTGATTAACATTGCAAAGATAGCGCATTTATGCGAGACCATGGGGAATAGTCCCCAAAAAGTTGCACGGAAAAGGGAAATATTCCTGCCTGTCTCCACACGTCACACGCCACTCACGCATGCCATTATCTCCCCTACTCGCACGGTTTTGGCCGTTACGCACGGCGCATTAGGGCCATTTACACATTAATAGGTACGCGCAATCCTTATTTATGTCGCGCATGCTTCCTCTGCGCACACAAACTTCAGACGGGATAAATAATCAGGACAAAAGGCCGCTTGAGAATCGCATATTTGCTGCGACAAGTGATGATGCCCGCAAATACGCGCTATTTTCGGTGTTTCGCGTAAGTAGCTGAAACAACGGGTGTTGCGTAGGAATAAAGCAAAATAAAAACTCAGAAAACGTCCATGGTTTCTTGATAGCTATTCTGTCGGAACCCCATAGCTATCGAATCGCGACTCGACACGTGCCAGATTGTGGCTCGATGAAGCAACTATCTCACCACGATTCGGCATCTTTCTCCAGGTGTTCGCCCCCGTCTTCCTCATTTTTCCATGTCCTGTTAGCCCCACATGGTCCAACAGACTACCAGCAACGCTCCAGATACCCCCGTCGGGAGGTAGCTGTTTTTTCGGAAAAGGAACGACAAAGGATGCGGCATCGCGTACCGATAGAGGGCAAACAGAACCATGACGGCGAAAACACACGAAGGCTATCCCAGGCTTCAGAGAGCAGATTTTCAAGAGGCGGAGATGAGATAAGTGCTCACCAGCGCATCACTTCTTGGGTGAGAAAGTCTCCCAAGTTTGGTCGTCATAGAACACTCTTATCTCCGTAATCTTCCTTTGTGGTCTGTCAATATATTTGATTTGATTTTGGAAGGCACCAGCCGGCTCACTCGCACCACGCTGCTCGACAGCAGCCTGAGGAGCCTCAAAAAGGAGAGGAGAGGACACGCCCACATCGGCCTGCCCGTCATCTGGACGGTCGCCCTGAGCCACGCCCTCCGTCGAGGTCGGCGTCTCTTCCATAGAGCCGACGCCATACATGAGCCACTCCAACGACACTTGCGGAAAATGCTTGTGAATGGCATCGACCATCTGGAGAGTGGGCCGAGTCTTGTTGTTGAGCACTCCGCTCAGCGATCCCTCGGAAATTCCGGTGAACTGAGAGAAGATTTTTTGGGTCATGTGATTTGACTCCATGATTTTCTAAATTCGATCTTTCATACCCTGCAATTTGTGCTTATGGTGACTTTTAGGGCTATCAGCGCCCATTTGCGTTCGATTTGCAAAGTTAAAACATATATTTGAATTCTCCAACTGATACAAGAGAAATTTAAATACATGAACTTCTGATTTTAAATTCGTGATTTCAAATAGCCGAATTGAACTCCTGCCTTGTTTT
>DAIOEQ010000112.1:0-6911 GCA_036746215.1 Prevotella sp. | reverse complement strand
CCTCGTCCTTGGGGCGCTCCTTCTTGGCCAGCATCACGACCTGGTAGACAAAGCCGGTGACCCATTCGCGCGAGAAGCCCAGGCGCTGGTTGTACTTGCGGATGCCCATCACGGCCTTCACCACGCCGGGGTCGGTGTAGTCGTTGCGGTCGAAGATGTCGGCCACGGTCTTCTGCGTCATCGTGTAGATGGCCTTCTTGAAGATGGAGGGCACGCGGAGCTTGAACTTCATGAGGTTGCCGATGAGCATCATCAGGTCTTGCGTGAAGTTCTGGAACTGTATGAGGTAGACCTGCACGTCCTGCAGCTTGTGGCAGTTGCGGCGGATGCTCTGGTCAATCTCCTTGAAGAAGGTGTCGTCGGTGTCATAGATCTCCTTCATCATCTTCTTGCAGTGGCTCTTCTCGCCCACGCCCAGCTTGTTGTTCTGCGTGGGCACGTGCAGGGTCGACTTGAAGAGCCTGAGGTCGGGCAACATGCCGATGTTGGTGATGCCCAGCTGGGCTGCGAGCGACGCCTGGAAGTAGACCCGCACCAGCGTCATGTAGTCTTCCATGCCGCCCGTCTTGGCTTCCTGCTGCTTGGAGCCGAAAATCTTAGATAATAATCCCATAATTTTTCTTATACTGTTTCTTGTCTTAACCTGTTTGGAAGGTGAGAAAACAAAACAATCATATATTTTTATTAACAAACAGTGGGCACGTATCAAGAAAAAATCGTAACTTTGCGCCAATATTCAAGGTACCCTATTTAGATTGATTACGCGTAATGAAAGGAATCGTATTAGCCGGAGGTAGCGGCACGCGCCTCTATCCCATCACGAAAGGCGTGAGCAAACAGCTCATCCCCATCTTCGACAAGCCCATGATTTACTATCCCGTGTCGGTGCTCATGCTGGCCGGGATCCGTGAGATACTCATCATCTCCACCCCCTACGACCTGCCGGGCTTCCGTCGCCTGCTGGGCGACGGCCATGAGCTGGGCGTCCACTTCGAGTATGCCGAGCAGCCCAGTCCCGACGGCCTGGCGCAGGCCTTCATCATCGGCGCCGACTTCATCGGCTCCGACAGCGTGTGCCTGGTCTTGGGCGACAACATCTTCTACGGGTCGGGCTTCACGGGCATGCTGCGCCAGTGTGTGGCCGAGGCCGAGCGGCAGGGCAAGGCCTCTGTCTTCGGCTATTGGGTCAACGACCCCGAGCGCTACGGCGTGGCCGACTTCGACAGTGAGGGCAACTGCCTCAGCATCGAGGAGAAACCCGCCAAGCCCAAGAGCAACTATGCCGTCGTAGGCCTCTACTTCTATCCCAACAGCGTCGTGGACATCGCGCGCCACATCAAGCCCAGTCCCCGCGGCGAGCTTGAGATCACCACGGTCAACCAGGAATACCTCAGCCAGGGCGTGCTGAAGGTGAAGCCCCTGCCACGCGGCTTCGCCTGGCTCGACACCGGCACCCACGACAGCCTCTCGGAGGCCAGCACCTTCATCGAGGTCATCGAGAAGCGCCAGGGGCTGAAGGTGGCCTGCCTCGAGGAGATAGCCTACAAGCAGGGCTGGATCAGCCGCGACGAGCTCAGGCAGGTGGCCCAGCCCATGGCCAAGAACGGATACGGCCAATACCTCCTCCGCCTGGCCGACGAAGGCTGAACGCCACCGACGCTGACGCGTCAATAGCACTGGCACGCCGCAGGTGCGGCCACGCAAATAAGGAATATAAAAAACAGAACAAATAATCAATATGGAAGAAAACAAAATCTTGGACGTGGCACAAGCCGCACCGCAAGAGGAAGAGTCGTCCAGCATCAACTTCGCGCTGATCTACCGCACGGCGGTGCTCAACTGGAAGTGGTTTGTGCTGTCGGTCATCATCTGTCTCGGCGTGGCCACCATCTACCTGCGCTACACCACACCCGTGTACCAGGCTTTCGCCAAGCTCCTCATCAAGGACAACGACCAGCAGTCAGGGTCGAGCCGAGCCAACAACATGCTCAACTCGGCCACGCTGGGCATGATCTCCAACTCCACCGGCATCGACAACGAAATGGAGATCCTCTCCTCACACTCGCTGGCCGAGCAGGCCGTCAGGGACCTGAAGCTCTACACCACTTATTATATGGTGGGCAAGGTGAAGGACAACCTGATGTACAAGGACCAATACGTGAGCGTCGACATGGACCCCGCCCACCTCGAGCGCCTCAACGCCAGCGTCTCGCTGGAGATACAGCGTGAGGGCAACAAGTATCACGTGACGGGCAAATACTATGTGCCCGTCAACGAGGACACCGCCGACGGCCCCTACACCATCGACAAGACCTTCAGCACGCTGCCCGCCACCCTCGGCACCAAGGCCGGCATCCTCAGCTTCATGTCAAACGGCGTGGTGCCCATGCCCGACGGCTCGAAGATGAAGGTCTTCATCCAGTCGCCCAAGTACGCCTCCTATAAGTACGCGGGCGCGCTCAGCGTGTCGCAGACCAGCAAGACCACGACCATCGCGCAGCTCACCCTCAACGACGAGAACCCGCAGCGCGCCATCGACTACCTCCAGCAGCTCGTCATCTGCTACAACCGACAGGCCAACGAGGACAAGAACGAAATCGCCATGCGCACCGAGGAGTTCATCAACGGCCGCCTGGAGAAGATCAACGCCGAGCTCGGCAGCACCGAGGGCGCCCTGGAGAACTACAAGCGCCGCAACAACATGGTGGAGCTCAAGCTCAACGCCGGGCAGGCCGTGGCCAACGCCGACCAGTACTCGCAGAAGCTCTCCGAGGCCAACACGCAGGTGGCGCTGCTCGACGAGATGCGCTCCTACATCAACAATCCCGCCAACAAGTACCAGCCGTTGCCCTCCAACGTAGGCCTCACCGACCAGAGCGCCACGTCGCTCATCAACAGCTACAACCAACTCGTGCAACAGCGCAACCTGCTCCTGCAGAGCGCCAGCGAGACGTCGCCCTCGGTGATGCCCCTCACCCAGCAGCTCGACGACCTCTACAGCTCCATCAAGCGCGCCCTCGTGCAGGCACGCCGCAGCATGGACATCCAGCGCAACTCCGTAGCCTCGCAGTTCGGACGCTACCAGGGCCAGGTGGGCGAGACGCCCGAGCAGGAGCGCATGCTCACACAGATAGGCCGCCAGCAGGAGGTGAAGTCGGGTCTTTACCTGATGCTCCTCCAGAAGCGTGAGGAGAACTCCATCTCCCTCGCCGCCACCGCCGACAAGGGCAAGCTCATCGACCAGCCCGCCGCCGGCGGACGCGTCAGCCCGAAGAAGCCCGTCATCATGCTCATAGCCCTCGTGCTGGGTCTCGGCATACCAGCCGTGGTGCTCTTCCTCATACAGTTCTTCCGCTACAAGATCGAGGGTCATGACGACGTGGCGCGCCTCACCTCGCTGCCCATCCTGGCCGACGTGGCCGTGGCGTCGGAGACCGCCAAGACCAAGGCCGACATCGTGGTCCACGAGAACAAGAACAACCAGATGGAGGAGATCTTCCGCTCCATGCGCACCAACCTGCAGTTTATGATGGGCGAGGGCGAGAAGGTCATCATGTTCACCTCGTCCACCTCGGGTGAGGGCAAGACGTTCAACGCCGCCAACCTCGCCGTGTCGTTCGCCCTGTTGGGCAAGAAGGTGCTGCTCGTGGGTCTCGACATCCGCAAGCCGCGCCTGGCCGAGCTCCTCGAGATTGACGACAAGCAGCACGGCATCACCAGCCTGCTCGTCAAGGACGCTCCCACCTGGGACGACATCCAGGCGCAGACGCTGCCCTCGGGCATCAACAACAACCTCGACGTGCTCATGGCCGGCATCATCCCGCCGAACCCCGCCGAGCTCGTGGCCCGCAAGAGCCTCGACACCATCTTCGAGCAGCTCCGCGCCCACTACGACTACATCGTCGTCGACACCGCGCCTGTGGGCCTCGTCACCGACACGCTGCAGATCAGCCGCGTCTGCGACGCCACGGTCTTCGTCTGCCGCGCCGACTTCACGCCGAAGGACAGCTTCGAGATGATCAACGGCCTCAACGCCGAGAAGAAGTTGCCGAAGATGAGCATCGTCATCAACGGCATCGACATGTCGAAGAAGAAGTATGGCTACTACTACGGCTACGGCAAGTACGGCAAGTATGGCCGCTACGGCAAGTATGGCCACTACGGCTACGGCAAGTACGGCAAGTATGGCTCTTACGGCAGCTATGGCTCTTATGGCAACTATGGCAACTATGCCAACAGCCACTATGGCGACAAGAACGACACGTCCATCAAACGTTAACCGCCGCTTATGACCATCGCCATCGACTTTGACGGAACCATCGTGGAGGACCGCTACCCGGCCATCGGGCCGGAGCGGCCCTTCGCCACCGAGACCCTGCGCATGCTCATCGAGGAACGCCACCGGCTCATCCTCTGGACCGTGCGCGAGGGCGACAGCCTGCAGGAGGCCATCGACTGGTGTCACGAGCGCGGCGTGGACTTCTGGGCCGTCAACCGCGACTACCCCGAGGAGGAGGTCGAGAACAACAACCACTTCAGCCGCAAGATCAAGGCCGACTTCTTCATCGACGACCGCGCCGTGTCGGGCCTGCCCGACTGGGGGCAGATCTACCAGATCATACACGACCACAAGACCTACGCCCAGCTGCTCCGCGAGAGCATGGGCCACACCGCGCCCGAGGACCTGCCCCGCAAGAAGCACTGGTGGCAGATAGGCTGAGGCCGTTCCTCACCACACTGAATGGCGCCATTGCCCCCCCCCATGTGGGGAAGGCAATGGCGCCATTCTCTTTTCGTCGTGGGTTCTATAAGTTACCCTTGTCTTCCTAAAGGCGGTGATTTGCAGAGCCCGCCTTTATTTTTTTAGGTTCTTCCCTCCCATCAATTTCGTATCGTTTTCTTTTTCCTCACTAAACGCCTTTATCTCGTCAGCAAGGACTTTCTGTAATTTCTCTTTTGGTACTATCAGTTGATAGTCTGCTACTCCGATAGGCTTTCCCATATCTTCAAGTGCGAGTTCCACCTCTACACGGTCTTTCTCCGCACAAAGTATGATTCCAATGGAGCGGTTCTCGTCTGCACCACGTTCAAGGCGGTCGAGCAGAGACAGATAATAGTTCATCTTTCCTGCATACTCTGGCTTGAAAGCACCAATCTTTAGGTCAATGGCAACAAGACTACGAAGCCCTCGATGGAAGAACAACATATCCACTTTACTTTCCTTTCCGTTGTATTCCAACACATGCTGATTACCAATGAACGTGAAACCATTGCCGAGTTCCATAAGGAAACGTGTGATAGCTTTTACAAGGCGCTCTTCAAGTTCAAGCTCCAAGATAGGACTCGTCACACCCAAGAAGCCAAGATTATAACTGCTATTGAAAACTTCGTTGGCATACTGCGCTTGTTCGGCAGGAAGAGTGCGGTCGAAATTGTTGTCTACTCTTGCCAATGTCTGTGTCTCATACATATTGAGCTTGATAGCATTGAGTAGCAAGTCACGGTTCCAACCTTTTTCCACTGTTTTTGTGGCATAATAGAGAGTTGCATCATCATCCAAGCCCTTGCTCAAAAGCAACAGATTATGCGACCACGGTAAAAGTGCTACGCTCCGTAGCACTTTTTCATCGTGCTCGGCATAACGCTCATAAAACTTCTTCATATTCCAAAGTTGTCGTGGTGAAACGCCCATCTTGGGATATCGTTCTTTCAGGTCTGTCGACAATCGTCTGACCACGCTGTCACCATACCCACTTTCTATTTTGCGTTCGTGAAGCATTTGACCAATTTCCCAATAGGCGGTAGAGACATAGCCATTGACATGTCGGGCTATTTCTGTCCGTGCGTGCTCAATTACTGCGACAGCGTGTCGCAGTATCTCGGCATAATCACCACTCCATATTGAGAGTTTGTTATCTTTATTGTCTGTTGTCATTTTATCAGTCTATATTATCTTCCCTGAGAAGGTCAGTCACTTCTACTTCAAGCAGTTTGGCTATCTTCATAAGATTACCCAAATCTGGTTGACAAGTATTAGTACACCATTTTGATATGGTTGCCTCTTTTTGCAACTCTCCATCTTCAAGCACATTCTTTATGTGTTGTGAGATAGTGGATTTGTTACGCTGAAACAACTTTGCCATTTGGTCAAGTGAGAGCCCGCCTAAAAAAAGGAGGAAGCCGTGGCGGCGTCAGCCCACCTTCGTCATGTGGTAGCCCAGGGCCTTGAGCTCCATGGCCATGCCCATGAGATACATCTGGTGGATGGCGGCCACATAGGCCTCGAAGGTCGCTCGCGTGCCGGGCTCCAGGCGCTGGCGGACGAGGAGGCTGTAGACGCGCGCCCCACACTCGCCCACCACCTGCGTCAGACGCTCGTGGTCGGCGGGCGAGAGCAGCAGCACCTGCTCCGTGATGTAGTCGTCCATGTGGTCGAAGTCGCGCTGGTCGCGCAGGTAGGTGTAGAGGTCGTCCACCTGGCTGTAGAGCTGCCAGTCGGTGTCCCAGTATTTGGCGAGCGCCATGCCCGTGTACATCATCCAGGCCAGCGACACCACGGGCGCGTCGGCAAACTCGCGCATGCCGTCGGCCAGGTAGCTCTGTGCCACCTTGGGCCAGAGAGCCTCGATGTCGGGCGCCTCGGGGAAGCGCTCGTCGATGCGGCCGAGCGACAGCAGATATTGGCGCAGGTCCTCGCGGACCATTGTCTCGATGGGGGAGGGGATGTTGTTGGTTTCCATATTGCGTGTGTGTTATGTTCCTTTTTTCTCGTTCTTAGGCAAAGGTAGCCATAATCGGCGAGACAAGCAAGCGATGCTCACAAAATCCTCTTTCTCATATCCATCCATAGGCCATGCCAACTTTTCACGTCCTGTCTATAATTCCGATAGTCTTAGGTGTAGCGTCTCGTT
>DAIOEQ010000111.1:0-6970 GCA_036746215.1 Prevotella sp. | reverse complement strand
TTCATCGAGAAGACCATCAAGCCGATGTAGCGTCTGCTGAGATGAGCTTTGCCATCCTCCGCCTTTGAGAGCTGTGTGTTGTATCCAAGGCAAAATCTTTGGGGTTCCCGTTGATAAACTTTTTGATAAAAAGGCTGAACTTTTGGATCAAAAAGGCTGAAGCTCCGATGAGTGGGGCTTCAGCCTTGATGGGATGTGTGGTTCTGCGGTTACCGCTTTGCCGTCATTTCACGTCCGACCACTTGGGCGGATTGACGTGCAGCAGGTTCTTGACGAAGAAGTCGTAGCGCTTGTGCTCGCCAAACTGCTCGCCGAGGGTGTGGTGTACGCCTGGCAGCACCACGAGGTCGAAGTCTTTGCCGGCCTTCTCCAGGGCGTTGACCACCTGGTAGGTGCTTGAGGGATCGACATTGTCGTCGAGCTCGCCCACAACGAGCATCAGCGGACGCTCCAACTTGTGGGCGTTGTAGACGTTGCTGCACTCCACATAGCTTGAGTCGATGGGCCAGCCCATCCATTGCTCGTTCCACCAGATCTTGTCCATGCGGTTGTCGTGGCAACCACAGGAGCTGTAGGCCGCCTTGTAGAAGTCGCCGTGTAGCAGCACCGCCGTGGTAGACTCTTGTCCGCCGGCAGAGGCGCCGAAAATGCCCACATTGTCGGCATCCATGTAGGGATACTTGGCCGCTGCGGCCTTGATCCACAACTCACGGTCGGGGAAGCCAGCGTCCTTCAGGTTCTTGTAGCATATCTCCTCAAACTTCTTGCCGCGGTAGCTGGTGCCCATGGCGTCAAGCTGCACGACGATGAAGCCCAACTCGGCCAGGGACGTCATGTTCCAGTTGTAGGCGATGAAGCTCTTCGGCGTGTAGGCGTCGCCAGGGCCCGCATAGATGTACTCGATGACGGGATACTTCTTCGTGGGGTCGAAGTTGGTGGGACGCTGTATGATGCCCCACATGTCGGTCTGCCCGTCACGTCCCTTGGCCTTGAACACCTCGGGGGCCACCCAGCCGTTGGCTTTCAGCTTGGAGATGTCGGCTGTCTCGAGCGTCTTGATGAGGTGCCCGTCTTCCGCGCTACGCAGTTCGGTGACTGGGGGCGTGTCGACCTTGCTGTAGGTGTCGACCAGGTACTTGTAGTCGGGCGAAAACACCACTGAGTGGTTGCCTTCGGCAGGCGTGAGGCAGGTCATGCCCTTGCCGTCGAAGCCAATCTTATAGTAATGGATGAGATAAGGGTCCTCGTTTTTGTTGACACCCGATGCCGCAAAGTAGATGAGGCGGTTCTGCTCGTCGACGCTCTCCACGCGGCGCACGAACCAGTCGCCCTTGGTGACCTGGCGTGGCTTGGCCGTGTGCCCTTTCTTGTCGGGCTGCACGTCGTAGAGGTAGATGTGGTTCCAGTTGTCGCGCTCGGAGGTCCAAAGAAGTTGCTTGCCATCGTTGATAAACTGCCGCCAGAGGCGTGAGTAGTTGACAAACGTGTTGGAGCGCTCCTCCACCACGGTCCTGAGATTGCCTGTGGTGGCGCTCATGGCCAACATTTGGTAGAGCTGGTGTCCGCGCCGGTTGTACTCCATGGTCACCTCGCGGCTGTCGGGTGTCCACTGGAACCAGTCGAGGCTATACTGGTTCTCCACGGTGTGTGGGTCGGCCTCCACCTTCTTCACCACCATGCCGTCAAGCAGGCTTCCAGACTTCTTGCTGGCCGTTGTGGCCGAGTCGGGCAGGGTGAGGGAGAGGATGACGGGCCAGTGCTGTGGCAGCTCGTCACCCGGCTTGGCATATTCTTGCTTGTGGAGGATGGGTTGCTCCTGGTCGGCGGGCGACGACTCCACGTAGTACACGTATCGCTTCTCGACACTGTTGCGCTTGCAGACGAAGATCTTGCGTGAGTCGGGGCTCCAGTAGATGTTGGAGCTGTAGTAGCGTCCAAGGGTGCCGTCTTGCGTCAAGGCGTGTTTCTCCGAGTAGGGCCTTCCCACCTCGTGCACATAGACGTTGTTGCTCTCAATCCAGGCGTCAAGCCTGCCGTCGGGCGATGCCACTACACGCTGCGCTTGCTCATCGTCGGTCTCCATCCAGTGGCGTTGCGGATGGCGGAATGGGTCGTCGTTCCGTCGCTGCCCCCAGGGGCCGCGTCGCTCGCGTATGCCCAGCGCGTCCTTCATCTCCTTCTCGGAGTTGTAGGTCTTACTGGTGCCGGACGACACATCGTATGTTATATAACGTCTTCCATCTTGTGTGTCGATGTAGTAGTGGAGTGTGGATGACGAGTCCTGCCATCCGATGTCATGCGCCCAGTGGGCGACGTTCTTCTGTTGGAACTTGTCATAGAGTCCGTAGGCCCGTTTGTAGTCGGCTGCCGTGCCTTGCGCACGAGCCGCCGTGGAGGCGAGGGCCAAAGCCGCCAGTCCAATCATCCTTATGTTCATGGTTGTCAGCTATGATTTGTTGTTTGTTGTTAGGTTGCTTTGTTGTCAGTGTGCCATCTTGTAGCTCAGCGCTGCGCCAATGGCGGTGCAATATTCCGAATAGGTGGGGATGATGAAGCGCACGTTGTAGAGCTTTTCCATGGCCGGAAACACCCGTTGGCATTGGGGCAACAGTGTCAAGTTGCCGATGAGCACATACTCGCGGATGCCCGAGTTGAGCGATGCGAGGATGCAACTCGATCCGATGGTCTGCAGCACGGTGGTGATGACGCCTAAGGCTATGTCCTCACGAGTGGCATTGCTCTTGGCGTTGCCGAAGAGAGAGGCCGTGACATCCTTGGGCAGTCCGGGCAGGGGATTGGGACTGATGTCTCCGATCTGCACGTCGATGTTGGCCAGGTTGCCTTCGTTGGCCAGGGCGATGACCTGTTTGATGTCGTCGGTTTGCAGCATGATGCGGCTCAGGCCGATGAGCGTTCCGCCACCCAGGCCTATGCCGCCGATGTGGCGTATGTCGTCGCCGTCACACTGCACGAGGCTGGTGCCCGTCCCCATCGACACCACGATCATGCGGTTGAGGCCTGTCTCGTAGCGTGCGCCAAGGCCGTCGGCGATGAACTCCTCGGCCTTGTCGGTGGGCCGTCCGTAGATGGGCGCGTTGATGTAGGCCGCTCCCACGCCCGTGATCATCACGTGCTCCACGTCTTCCAGCTTGATGTGGTTGTCGTAGAGATACTTGCCGAAGGCTCCGTAGAGCGATGTCACGGGATCGGTGGCCTTGATGCGAATGGGCGAGATGACCTCGCCAGCTTTGTCTATGCCCACAATCTTGGTGGTGCTGATGCCCACGTCTATTCCTATTATCATGTCGGTATGCGAGTTGAAAAGTCGTTGGAAGTGTTGCGCGGGCAGCTTACCTGTACAGGTGATAGGTGCCGCCGTCGCTCTCCGCGTACTTGCGGAGCAGCTGCTGTATGTATTCGGCGTTCTGGCGCACATGCTCCACGTCGCCATCATAGCCATTGATGAGCACCACGAGATGTGTGGTGCCTAAGGTTATCTTGGTGCGCTCGTTGTCGGAGGTGGGCGTTCCCACGCCCCCCTTGGCGTCGCGATAGACCGGCAGCCCGGCAATGTTGATGATGCCCCGTCCGATGCCCTCATAGGGCTCGCCCTCCCGTCCGATGCCCAAGGTCAGCGTGTCGCCCACGAACTTGTCCGCGTCGAAGCCGCCGATGCTGTATCCGTAGGCGATGCTGCCGAGGTTGACAAGGTCCACGAGCGTGTCTATCTGGTAGAGGTCCTTGCCTTGCAACTGTCTTCGGATGAGCGCCTCAGCCGCAGGTCGGTAGCGTGAGGGGTCCTTGCCGCAGGCGCGATAGACGCGTCGTGTGGCGGCAATGCCGGGCAGCTCCTTCACGGTGTCTGTGGTCAGAAACGCCCGATAGTGGTCGCCCAACGAGCCGATCTCGTCCCACAGGGCTTCACTGTAAGGCGTGTTCTTGACCGTGGCCTCCACGCAGGCACCCACAAAGGAGGGGCAGGCTTGCTCAATTTCTTGGCTTACTATGATGTTCATGCACAAGTGATTTGCGGTTATATGTGCAAAGTTAAGCAAAAAGGCAGGAGCAAGAAAGAAAAATAAGTGGAAATGTTACATTAATTCGTCTATTGCGCTAAAAATGTTTTTGTCCGCACATTCTTCATGTCAAAAGGTGTCTGTTCCCGAGAATTTTTTGTAAGTTTGTGGCTACATTTGTGGCGAGCATGCCAATGTGCCGCCAAATCATCATGAATATGGACATTACAGAGCAGATGAGACAACTCGTCGGAGAGCTCAATCGCGCTTCCGACGCCTATTATAATGGTCGTGGAGAAATCATGACCGACTATGAGTGGGACGCCAAGTTTGACCAGTTGAAACGATTGGAAGACCAGTCGGGCGTCGTCTTGCCCGACTCGCCAACCCATCACGTGTCGGCCGACACCATCGTGGGCGGAAAGGAGGAACACGAGTTTCCAGCCCTCTCGCTGGCGAAAACCAAGCAGCCTGCCGACCTGGTGAAGTGGGCGGAGGGCAGACCCATCTGGCTCTCATGGAAGTTGGACGGCCTGACCTTGGTCGTGACCTATGACGATGGGAAGCTCACCAAGGTGGTGACGCGAGGCGACGGCCACATCGGTACCAACATCACCCACCTGGCTTCGGCCATCGACGGCATCCCGGCCAGCATCAAGGCTGGTGGCCATGTCGTCGTGCGTGGCGAGGCCGTCATCTCGTATGAAGACTTTGAGCGGTTCAACCTGGAGAGTGAGGAGGAATATGCCAATCCCCGTAACCTGGCGTCCGGTTCGCTGACCCTGAAGGATCCGCGCGAGGTGGCGCAGCGTCACATCCACTGGATACCCTTCACCCTCGTCCACACCGATGAGGAAATCGACACCTGGGGAGGTCGCATGGACTGGCTCGGGAAAGTCGGACTTGGCTGTGTGGAGCATGAGCGCATAGACCATCCCACGCTTGACAATATAAATAAGGTGATCGACCGATGGACGGAGAAGGTCACCAAGCGCGAGAACCCCTATCCTGTGGATGGGCTTGTCATCGCCTATGACGACGTGGCCTATGCCGCCACGGGGTCTGTCACGGGCCATCACGCCACGCGCGCCGGCTACGCTTTCAAGTGGGCCGACGAGAGTGCCTCGACCGAGCTCGACCATATCGAGTGGAGTTGTGCGGCATCTACCATCTCGCCCGTGGCCGTGTTCCGCCCCGTGGAGCTTGAGGGCACCACGGTGAAGCGTGCCTCCCTGTGCAACATCAGCGAGTGTGAGCGGTTGGGCATCGGCGACAAGGGCTCGGAACTGGAGGTCATCAAGGCCAACAAGATCATTCCGAAGGTCATCAAGGTGCGGCAGGGCGTGGGCGCGTTCCACATCCCTGGCCGGTGCCCCGTGTGCGGCGCGCCCACCGAAGTGGCCGTGAGCCCAGCCAGTGGCACGAAGACCCTCCACTGCACCAACAGGGCTTGTCCCGCCAAGCAACTCAAGAAGTTTGCGCGGTTTGTGTCGAAACAGGGCGTCAACGTGGACGGCATATCGGAGCAGACCTTGCAGAAATTCATCAACTTAGGATGGATCCGTGACTATGCCGACATCTTCAGTCTGCCCAAGCACGCTGTGGAGATAGCGGGATTGGAGGGTTTTGGCGACAAGTCGGCCGCCAACATCAGCCAGTCGGTGGAACGGGCGCGCCGTGTGGAGGCCCGTCGCTTGCTCTACGCCCTGTCGATTCCCCTGTGTGGCCAGGACGTCTGCAACCGCTTGCTGTCGGCTTATCCCTTGCGAGAGCTGATAGTCCTGGCCGAAGGAAAGCCCCAATCAGGTGACCTCTTCGCCCCTCGGGCCGAGGAGACGCTGGCCCTGCTGCCTGGCATTGGCCCCGAGAAGGCCCGGTCGTTTGTGGCGTGGTTTGCCCAGGAGGAGCACCAGAAGGTGGTGGGTCGGTTGCTCGACGTGCTCACGGTGGAGCAGACCTCAACGGCGGCGACGGGCGACAGGTGCAAGGGCCTCACCTTTGTCGTCACGGGCGACGTGCACCACTACAAGAACCGCAGTGAGCTCAAGGCCTACATAGAGGCGCAGGGAGGCAAGGTGACGGGCTCCGTGAGCAAGTCGACCTCGTTTCTCATCAACAATGATGTTACCTCCACCAGCAGCAAAAACCAAAAGGCCCACCAGCTCAATATCCCCATCATTTCCGAGGACGAGTTTGTTGAGCGGTTCGGATAGGTTTCCCGTCTCGGCGCATAGAGTCCACGCATGGGGCTTTTGCCTCCAAATCTGTGGTGAATACACTTATTTTTTTGTAACTTTGCAACCAATATGAGAATAGACATTATAACCGTTTTGCCCGAGATGTTGGAGGGCTTTGTCAACGAGAGCATTCTGGCCCGCGCCCAAAAGAAGGGCTTGGCCGAAATCCATCTGCACAACTTGCGCGACTACACCCGTGACAAGTGGCGCCGTGTGGACGATTATCCCTATGGTGGTTTTGCCGGCATGGTGATGCAGTGTGAGCCCATCGACAGGGCCATCAGCGCCTTGAAGGCCGAGCGCGACTATGACGACGTGATTTATGTGACGCCCGACGGCGAGCGGTTTGACCAAAAGATAGCCAACGGCATGAGCCTGCAGAAGAATCTCATCATACTCTGTGGGCACTACAAGGGCATAGACCAAGGCATTCGCGAGCACCTCATCACGCGTGAGATCAGCGTGGGCGACTATGTGCTGACGGGCGGCGAGCTGGCCGCGGCCTGCATAGCCGACGCTGTGGTGCGGTTGGTGCCCGGCGTGATCAGCGATGACCAAAGCGCCTTGTCCGACTGTTTCCAGGACGACCTGTTGGCGGCTCCCATCTACACGCGTCCCGCCGAGTACAAGGGGTGGCGCGTGCCCGACATCCTGTTGTCGGGCAATGAGGCCAAGATCAAGCAGTGGGAGATGGACCAGGCCATGGAGCGCACCAAG
>DAIOEQ010000110.1:0-7086 GCA_036746215.1 Prevotella sp. | reverse complement strand
AATTTCCTTGTTCAGCGTATCGTATTCACGGTTGTTGCGCACATCATCGAGTTGCTTCTTGTAGCGCTCCACGCTCGTCTGCGCCTGCTCAATCTCATTGCGCTTCGTGGCCACAGCGTTCTGGAAGTCGGTGATTTCCCCATCAATCTTCGCGAGACGTGTGTTCAGTCCTTCGATTTCGTCCTCCAGGTCACTCACTTCGAGAGGCAGCTCGCCGCGGAGCGCGCGTTTCTCATCGATGCCTGACAGGGTGGCCTGAAGCTGGAACAAAGTCTTCAGCTTCTGCTCCACCGTCATCTCTGCGGGTTGTTCTTTCTTTACGGTCATAATATTTTACAGATATATGATTGGATTTGTATTTGTTCTTGTCAAGAAGCACTTCACGCCCTGACACTCTTTCTCGATGATGTCACGGAAGATTTCATTGGTGAATTGCTCACTTTGGTAATGGCCGATGACAGCGATCTGGATCTGTTGCTCATGGCCGAAGTACTGGTGATAATGCATCTCGCCCGTCACGAAGGCGTCGGCACCTTGACGGATGGCCTCATCGAGCAAGAAGTCGCCCGCGCCACCACAGAGCGCCACCTTGCGTATAGGGCGACGCAGCAACTGGTTGGCCATGACACATTCCACATCGAAAGTGCGTTTCAGCATGATGACCAAGTCATCTGCCGCAACGGGCTCTGGCAGCTCTCCGATGACACCTTCGCCACCGTCCACACCACCGACGGTTTGCTGCTTTCCGAAAAAGCGCAACTGGCTGAGCCCCATCTTCTCCGCAATCTTGTAATTCACGCCACCTCGCGCACTGTCCATATTGGTGTGCATAGAGACAATGCAAATATTGTTTTGAATGGCCTTCATCACTGCGCGTTGCACAGCGTCTTCGCCCGTGATGTGGCTCAACTTGCGAAAAATCAGCGGATGATGTGACACGATAAGGTTGCACCCCAGTGCCACAGCCTCATCGATGATGTCTTCCGTAACGTCAAGACACAATAAAGCCCCTGAGACTTCCGCCTCTGTTAATCCGATCTGCAAGCCGGCATTATCATAGTCTTCTTGCAGGGGCAGAGGCGCGAATTGTTCAAGGGCATTAAGCACTTTTACTATTTTCACGCTAATTACACGTTTAGATTGCAAAGGTAACAACTTTACCTTTAATATAAAAAGGTACGGCTTCGGAATTTAGATGTTTTAACTTTTTTATTCATTTCATAAGCGTTCACGTCTCATATCGCTGGCGATGTCCCACATTCTTCCATGCGCATTGGCATACCGGCTAAGAAAGGCGCGGCAGACGCGTATCGGGCTCGGCGGCCATTTCCTTGTCGCCTTCCTCCTCCAGAGAGGGGTAACTGGTGGCATGGTCGGCGAGATAGAGGCGGTTGAGCGTGAAAGCCAGCGATGACAACGTCTGCCCCCTGACAGGCTTGGCCAACTGGCACTCCCACACCGTGATACAGTGCCACCCCATGGCAGCCAACCGTCGTTGCACATCCCTGTCACGCTGCTTATTGCGTTCTATCTTGCTTCTCCAAAAATCGATATGCGTCTTGGGCAACCGGAAGGCCTCACAGTCGTGCCCATGCCAAAAGCACCCATTGACAAAGATGCACGTGCGATACTTTCTCAACACAATATCGGGATGACCAGGCAGGCGCCGGTGATTGACCCGATAGCGGAAGCCTTGACGCCAGAGGTAATGGCGCACCACCACCTCTGGCCGCGTTCCACTGGAGTGGATGGCCGCCATGATTTTGCTTCGCTTTTGGGGAGAGAACTTATCCATCGGCTTTTCTTTCTTTCTGACAGGAAACGCCCACGGGCAAGAAGGGAATTCGCACTCAAGCCTTGTGACACGGTCTGTCTCCTGCAAAAGTACAAACTATTGGTCAAACACACTGCTTTTCTTCGCTACTTTCAAGTCACATTTTTGCTTGCCACACAGAAAAGCACATGAATGTTTCTTACTTTCATTAGAAAGCATTACTTTTGCAATAAAGTCCCGATGAAACATCGGACTGCCATCAACCCACTAAAACCTAACGGCGCTCGCAACGCCTCTTCGTCCATCATCCAGCCCATACGCCATGTCACTCATAGACCTCATCTTTGGCCACAAGCCCCCTCGCGGCACAGAGCGCCACTCACGCGACGCCTCCAAGTATGCCTTTATTGACGTGGAGGTGAGCCTGCGCGACCACAAGGTGCACGACATCGGCGCCTTACGCCATGACGGAGCTACCTTTCACGGAACCGACCAACAGTCCCTGGCCTACTTCTTGAAAGGAATCGATTACGTTTGCGGCCACAACATTGTGCACCATGACGCCCACTACCTGGAACTTGGCCTGTCCACGGATCAAGCTAACAAGAGACGAAGAGTGTTTTCGGAGGGCGAAGTGCCGTGGTTGTGGGTAGACACCCTATACCTGTCGCCCTTGCTCTTCCCCGAGCGACCCTATCACAGGTTGGTGAAAGACGACAAGCTGCTGACCGACCAGCTAAACAATCCCGTGAACGACTGTGAAAAGGCGCAACGGTTGCTGTTTGACGAGATGGCACGGTGGCGTGGTTTGTCCGAGCGTCTGCAAACCATCTTTGCCAGTCTGTTAGGCGGCACGCTCGAGTTTGACGGATTCTTGCAAATGATGGGCGCTCGACTTTATAACAGCGATAGCCAGCAACTTGTCAGCCTCATCCTCGCCGAGTTTGAAGGGCGCATCTGCAGCCATGCCGATATAGGCTCACTGGTGACCAAGTCGCCCGTGGCACTGGCCTACGCCCTGGCCCTCATCGGACCCGGAGACCGCCACTCGGCAACGCCTGGCTGGGTGCTCCACCATTACCCAGAGGTGGAGCATATCATATACCGCCTTCGCCACGTGGCGTGTGCCCAGGGATGCAGCTATTGCAACCAGGCACACGATGCCCGGCTCCATCTCCATGAGTTGTTTGGTTACGATGCCTTCCGCACCTACGATGGCGAGCCCCTCCAAGAGCGTGCTGTCCGAGCCGCCGTCTGTGGCAAGTCGTTGCTGGCCGTGTTCCCCACGGGCGGTGGAAAATCGCTCACTTTTCAGCTGCCTGCCCTTATGGACGGTGACACCTGCCACGGCCTCACGGTCGTCATCTCGCCCTTGCAGTCACTCATGAAGGACCAGGTGGACAACCTGGCCAACCGAGGCATCACTGACGCCGTGACCATTAATGGCCTGCTCAACCCCATCGAACGGGCCGACGCCATCGAACGAGTGGTGAATGGCGAGGCCTCACTCCTCTACATCGCCCCCGAGATGCTGCGTTCCAAGACCATCGAGCGCATTCTCCTGGCTCGCAACGTGATGCGGTTCGTCATCGACGAAGCCCACTGCTTCTCCGCTTGGGGACAAGACTTCCGAGTGGACTATCTCTACATCGGCAAGTTTATCCGCGAATATCAGAAGCAAAAAGGAGGCACAAAGCAAATCCGCGTCTCATGCTTCACGGCCACGGCCAAGCAAAAGGTGATACAGGATATCTGCGACTACTTCAAGCACTGGCTTGACATAGACCTGGAACTCTTCGCCTCAAAGGCCACACGCACCAATCTGCGCTACTCCGTCATACACGTCGACACTGACGAAGACAAGTACGCCCGATTGCGGTCTTTGGTGAGCGAGGCGGCCTGCCCCACCATCATTTACGTGTCGCGCACCAAACGGTCACGCCAATTGGCCGAGCGCTTGACGCGAGATGGACTGCCCGCCCTGCCCTACTACGGTAAGATGCCTGCCGAAGACAAGACGCAAAACCAAGACGCCTTCATGGGAGGCAAGGTCAACGTTATTGTGGCCACCTCGGCCTTCGGCATGGGAGTGGACAAGAGTGATGTGGGACTGGTGGTTCACTACGACATTTCCGACTCGTTGGAGAACTATGTGCAGGAGGCCGGACGTGCCGGACGCGATCCACACATCCACGCGCGTTGCTATGTGCTATATGGCGACAACGACCTTGACAAGCACTTCATACTGCTCAACCAGACCAAATTGAGCATCAGTGAAATTCAGCAGGTGTGGCGCGCCATCAGGGACTTCACGAAAGCTCGGCCTCACATGTGCTGTTCAGCCCTGGAGATAGCGCGCCGAGCGGGATGGGACGACTCAGTATCTGACATCGAGACACGGGTGCGCACAGCCATTTCGGCCCTGGAGCAGAGTGGATATGTGGAACGTGGCAACAACGTGCCACACGTCTACGCCACAGGCATCACAGTGAGCAACATGGATGAGGCTCGCAAGCGTCTTGACCGCTCTCCCCTCTTTTCCGACGACGAGACAGAAGAAGCCGTGCGCATCATCAAGTCGCTCATCTCGCAAAAGCACACCGTCAAGGCACGCAACGCCGAGGCGGAATCACGCATCGACTACTTGGCCGATGTGCTCGGCCTCAGCAAGCAGACGGTCATCTCCATTGTGGAACGCATGAGGCAAGACGGCATCCTGGCCGACTCACGTGACATGTCCGCCCACCTGAAAGACCCTGGAGGCAACGAGCGAAAGTCGCAGACAACACTCGAAAGGTTTGGCAAGCTCGAGCGATATGTCATTGAGCACATCCCCGATGAGCGTGTGTGCCTGTCTTACAAGCAGCTCAACGACAACGCCATCAAGGACGGCATATCAACCGCCACGGAAAAGGACATCCGAACATTGCTTTACTTCCTCATGGTAAGAGGCTACACGCGGAAAACAGAGGGAGGGACCACCAACGTCACCATTCGGCGTAGCGGAAGTCTGGAGGCGGTACTTCGACGCTATGAACGACGGATGGCCATATGTCAGTTCACCATCAGTTGGCTCTACCGACTGGCTAAGCAACAGGAGAACGCCATGCCATCCCATGACGAAGAAGGCTCAAACGCAGTAGCCAAAGATGGAAACGTGCAGTTCTCTGTCGTGGAACTTGTCAATGAGATGCAACGCAATGGACTGCATCTCTTCGGCCTCACTGACGACGTGACACTTGAAGAGGTAGAAGAGGCTTTGCTCTATCTCTCAAAGATCGGAGCGCTCAAACTCGAAGGTGGTTTTCTTGTGCTTTACAACGCCATGGACATTCGACGACTGAAAGACAGCCGGCTACGCTACAAACAGGACGACTACAGCATGCTCAATGCGTTCTACAAACAGAAAATCCAGCAAATTCACATTGTCGGCGAGTACGCCAACTTGATGGTGAAAGACTATGACGCAGCACTGCAGTTTGTGAAAGACTATTTCCAAATGGACTACCAGCGTTTCATGAGAACCTATTTTCAAGGCGAACGAGAACAGGAAATCAAACGCAACATCACACCGGCACACTATCGCAAACTATTCGGAACACTGTCAAAACGACAGATGGAAATCATCAACGACAAGGAGTCGCGCTGCATTGTGGTAGCCGCTGGTCCCGGCAGCGGAAAGACCAGAGTATTGGTGCACAAACTGGCGTCGATGCTCTTGCTTGAAGATGTGAAGCACGAGCAACTGCTCATGCTCACGTTTTCACGCGCAGCGGCCACAGAGTTCAAACAGCGGCTCATCGGGCTCATCGGCAATGCGGCCCACTTCGTAGAAATCAAGACTTTCCATTCCTATTGCTTCGACCTACTGGGACGGTTGGGCAACATCGAAGAGGCTGAGCATGTGGTGGCCAATGCAGCCCGCCTGATAGCTCAAGGAGAGGTGGAGCCCAACAAAATCAAGAAGACAGTCTTGGTCATCGACGAGGCGCAGGACATGGACGCTGACGAGTATGCGCTCGTGGTAGCGTTAATGGAGGCCAATGACGATATGCGGGTCATGGCAGTCGGCGACGATGACCAAAGCATCTATGAGTTTCGTGGAGCCGACGCTCGCTACATGCGCCAAATGAGCGAATTGCCTGGGGCCAGGCTCATCGAGATGACCGACAACTATCGTAGCGCACACGACATCGTGGTGGCGGCCAACGATTGGGCAAAACTCCTCAACCATCGCATCAAGAGGACACCTCTCACTGCCGTACGTCAAGACAACGGACGGGTCAAGGTTACGTTTCATTCTGCGACAAACCATGAAGGCCACATGGGAGAGCGGGAGAGAAACGCGCTCTATCTTCCATTATTGGAGGACGTGAAACGGCGAGAAAAAGGCTCAGCATGCGTATTGACCCAGACCAACAGGGAGGCCGCCATCATGGTGACCTTGCTCAACCAACAAGGCATCAACAGCAAGCTCATCCAGTCGATGGACGGGTTGAAGTTTTGCAACATCGCCGAGACACGCTACTTCTTGAAATATATCTCACAACAAAAGAGAGCGCCTATTATACCCGACACGCTATGGGACGAGGCTAAGGATCGCACCACTGCCAGATACAAGACGAGTGTGGCGCTGCCCTATCTCAAACGGTGCTGGCAATTGTTTGAGCAGACCCATCCAGCAAAATACTATAACGATCTTTGGGAGTTTGTCTTTGAGTCATCCGTAGAGGACTTCTGCACAACTACAGAAGACGAAGTCGTCGTGTCGACTATCCACAAGGCCAAAGGCAGAGAATTCGCCCATGTGTTCTTGCTTTTCACCGAGCCCGAGCGCATCACCGAATCAATTACGCGATACCTCTATGTTGGCATCACACGCGCCAAGGACAGCCTTTGCGTCCACACCGACAGCACATTGTTCCGACTCATGCACGCAACAGAGCGTCTTTGTGACGCCGCTCATTATCCCCTTCCCGATGAAATTGTGCTTCAACTGACCCATCGCGATGTCTATCTCGATTTTTTCAAGGACCATAAACAGCAAATCTTGACCCTGCAAAGCGGCGACCGCCTGTCATACAGCAACCATTACCTCTTTACAGCTTCCAATAACGCGGTGGCTAAATTGTCTAAGGACATGCAAAAAAAACTGCAAGAATGGGAAAACAGAGGTTACCATGCAGACTACGCCACCATTCGTTTCATTGTAGCCTGGAAGCCCAAAGACGCTCCTAAACAAGAGCCCGAGACAGCCGTTTTACTCGTAGACCTACATACCAAAAGGCTGACATCGGACACATCCCAAATTC
>DAIOEQ010000109.1:0-7090 GCA_036746215.1 Prevotella sp. | reverse complement strand
TTCAGCCTCCTTTTCTTCTTCGCTTTCCGACTCCAAGAGATAAGACACATAGTCGACGGCGGCATCGGCCGGAGTGGGTTTTCTTTTGTTTTTTTTCTCCTCTTCCTTTTCTTGCTCTGGTATAGAGTCCAGAAAGTTGTCAATCAGCGAGATGGTCCGACTTCCATTAGGCTTTTTGCGAGCATCTTGCGGCTTAGCTGGCGCATGGCGCATTTGATAATGCGCTGCCTCCACCAGGTTGAATATCACCTTTCGGTCAGTGATGTATATGGCTGCCCTGCGCAACTCCTCATCAAACGTGGGATCATGCAGCAAATAGAGGTTTTGCAACAGGAGCAGACGTGCCGTTTGGTAATAAGGATAGAGCGCAAGAAGGCTCCTGAGATCGTAAAGGGTCTCACGGTCAAGCAGTTCTGGTTGTTTGATGAGTTGCGCTATATCCATATTTGTTCGATTGATAAATCATGAATGACAAGAGAGAAAATATTTACGGAATGACACTCCCGCTTTCAATTGGCCAGCAACCTGAGAGCCATCTTGTGACAAGCTCTTGGCTTTCGGTCACAGGTCATTTCTCCCTTGACCGCATGCCATTTTATTTTCAGTAACAGACCACTTACCTCTTGGTTGCAAGCCACTTATTCTTTGTTTGCAAGCCACGTGACGTTTTACCAGTTGGCGACCGTAGCGTTGAATATCTGTTCCGTCAGGTCCTTGCACATTTGCGTGACAAGTTCCTCCTGTACGCTATTCAGGCTTTTGGTGGTCTCATAGCTCTTCGATGCCGTGAACGACCGTTCAAAGTCCTCGTTATGGTTGTTATTGTTTGTAAACCTCACATTGACAGTTATCGAGAGCTCTGTCTGCGCCGAGTAGCCTTCGCTTGACACCGATTTGTTGCGTTGTGAATACTGTGTGATTTCACCCTCGATGACCAAGTCTCCATTGCGCTTCACTTGTCTCAGACGCGTGTGATTAGCGAACACATCCTTCAGTTGGTTGTTGAAGATAGGTCCCATCGGTCCCCACACGTAACTGCTTCGGATAGGGAAGTCGGCAATCTGTATGGTCTTTGTTGTGGTGTAGTCTATGCTGGCACCATTAAACTTGTAGCTGACACTGCATGCCGTAAGCAGCAACAGGAAAGTGATGGCGAGACACGACAGCCTTTGTTTCATTGTCAATTTCATTGAGAATTCATTTCTTATCCAAGCCATATTGCTTGATGCGGCGGTAAAGCGTCCGGTCGGAGATGCCCAATTCTTGCGCTGCCTTCTTCCGGTTTCCGTTATTTCGCTCCAACGCCTTTTCCACCATCTGGCGTCCCAAGTCGCTCAGGTTGAGACATTCCTGCTCCGGTTTGATTTCCTCGGCCTCAGCGTCTTCCGCCGAATTTGTGTATGGAGCGAGCGTTGCCTCATGGTTGCCAATGGCTGGCACATGCTCCTTGGCAGCGTCAATGAAACCTGGCGAGAAGCGGCTGGCCACCTCCTGCAGGTCTCGTGTTTCGTCTATCTGCTTGCGAAGCGTTGACATGTCACGCCTCAAGTCGGCAATGTTGCCTCGTAACTCATAGAGAATTTTATAGAGAATCTCCCTCTCACTCTCATAAGAGTGTTGTCCAGGCTGGCTGATGGTGGCCAGTTCCGTGCTCTCAGGGTCTTGCGGGATGAACCTCTTCAAGGTCTCCACGCCAATCTCTCGTTGTTCGCTCAGCACCGACATCTGTTCCGTGATATTTTTCAGTTGGCGCACATTGCCTGGCCACTTGTATTGCAGCATCATCTTTTTGGCATCTTCCGTCAGCGTGATTTTGGGTAGCCGGTACTTGTCTGCCATCTGCATGGCAAAGAGCCTAAACAGCAACAGGATATCCTCTCCCCTATCCCGCAAAGGCGGCATTTGTATGGGGATTGTGTTTAGCCGATAATAGAGGTCCTCACGAAAACGTCCTTCCGAGATAGCCTTTCTCATGTTGACATTGGTGGCGGCCACGATGCGCACGTCCGTCTTGCGGATTTCTTGCCCTCCCACACGGATGTACTCACCAGTTTCGAGCACTCTCAAGAGACGCGCCTGTGTGGCCATAGGCAACTCTCCCACCTCATCGAGGAAGATGGTTCCCTTGTTGGCCACGCCAAAATAGCCCTCACTCTCACCAATGGCGCCTGTGTAAGCACCTTTCTCGTGGCCAAACAGCTCACTGTCGATGGTTCCCTCTGGTATCGACCCACAGTTGATGGCAAAGTAGCGTTCTCTCCTGCGGGGTGAATTGTCGTGTATGACTCTTGGGACGATTTCCTTGCCCACGCCACTTTCGCCGACGATGAGCACGCTCAAGTCGGTCGGAGCCACCTGCAAGGCCACATCAAGCGCATGGCAAAGCCCTTCGCTGTTGCCCACGATGTTGTATCGTTGTTTTATCTTTTGCAGTTCTGACGTATTCATTGGATGACAAAATTACACATTTTTCGAGAAATCCGCAAAAATGGCAGTTGTTTTTATTGTTTCTCTTTCTTTTCGAGCTTGATGAGCAGCAAGCCGATGCCAGTCCACACCAGCTCCCTCATTCTCACGATAAGCGCGACGAAAATGCCGGCGCTGGCACTGATGCCCAGTGTCGTGGTTGACATCAAGAAGCCTCCCTCACGTCCGCCCAACTGCAAGGGCATGAAGAACAAGAGATTGGCGAAGAGCGACGTGAACGCCAGCACCAGGATGCAGTTCAGGTAGTTGACGCTGGGCATGAGCACGAGCAAGATGAAGAATATCTCCAGTGCCGAACAGATGCGGCAGGCCAGTTCGAGCCCCAGCGCCCCCACGAAGTTGTATGGGTTTTGGCTGTGCAAGGCTGCAATCTGGCTGTCGATGTTGTCCAGTTGCTCACGATGACGCTCCACAAACGGCCCAGCCCATTTCTTGACGAAGGGGATGTGCCTCAGCAGATTCATGACTCTGTTGGCCAATCCCTTGCGGTATCCCGCGATGAAGAACCAGATGCCCAGCAAGCAGAAAGCCGCGATGGCGGCCATGAGCAGTCCCATGAACATGCTGACATGTTGCGTGCAAAGGAAAAGCGCCACCGAGATCAGCCAAAACCAGAAATGGCTGAAGATGTGCGTCATGGCATAGAGTATGACCGACGACGACGCCTTTTCGGTGCCGATTTTCGGCGCCAGCTCCATGATGCGATAAGGCTCGCCTCCCATGAGGCCGCCTGGTGTCGCATAGTTGAGCGCAAACCCTGACACCGCTACTTTATAAAGCCAGAAAAAAGAGATTTTAGCCCGTCTCGCCACGCTGTCCGGCTTGCTGCCAGCCGCATGCTGACTGCACACGCCCTTAATGATGAGGTACCAGGAGGCCGTATTGAAGATATAGAGAAACGCCCACAACACGACCACCGCCACAAACCAATAGCCCGCATGGCGAAGTCCCTGCCACACCTGCGTGAAGTCGAGCTGTGTGATCATGATGATGAGCACCAGCAGTCCGAAGACGAAGAATCCGTTCTGATATTTTTTCTTCATATCCCGAAGATGCATTGTTAATTACCGATGAGGAGAGATCTTTTCATGCTCCCGTCATCCCTTGCGTTGCTCCCTGCTGACACTCTCACGTTTCTTGGGGATGGAGAAGCGCACCTTCTCACTCTCGTCCTTGCGCTCGTGGTAGAGCTTGGGGAGCGGATTGGCCAACGGCTCATCATAGTTGGCGCGGTTACGGAAGCCGTCAATGGCCTGCCAGATGGCATGGCGGAACGCGGTGGCGTCCGCCGTTCCCTTACCCGCGAGGGCATATTCCGGACCTTGGTCGGTAGCGGCACATACCAATGGCAGGCCTCCAAGATAATGTATGTTGTCTTGTGGCAACAACGCGTTGAAAGGTGCCACGCCTTGGTCATGATACATGGCCAAGATACCGTCGAACGCCGCGAAGTCGCCATTGGCAAAGAACTCATCGGCCAAATAGGGTCCGAAGACACAGACATCCTCCTCGGCCAACTGCTTGATGGCTGGTATGATAGCCTCTGCCTCTTCCTTTCCGGGATGCTCCACACTATGGTTGGGATTCAACGCCAACACGGCAATGCGCGGACTCGATATGCGGAAGTCGCGCTTCAGGATGTCCGCAAATGTCTTGGCTCTGCTGGCCACAGCCTCCTGCGTGATGGCGGCAGGCACATCCTTCAGCGCCACGTCGCCAGTCATCAGTGCCACCCGAAGATCTCCATTGACCAATATGTCGACCGCTTCCTGTCCCTCACTGAGACATTGCTCGATAAACTTATCACTGTTTGGGAACGCAAAACCGTCGATGTGCATGTTGTCCTTGTTGATGGGGCATGTCACGAGCACGTCAAACAGTCCGTCCTTATAATCAGTGATGGCCCTGTCGAGCGCCTTCACGGCCGCACGGCTGGCGTCTTGCGAAGGCACGCCCAGCTCCACCTTCACCTCTTCGTCAAACACTGGCAACAAGTTGATCTTTCCGTCCTGCGCCTCTTCGGCCTTGTTGACGATTGTGAAGTTACCCGTCCTGTCGAGCGCCTTGGCATGATAAGCGGCGATCTTGGGTGAGCCATAAATAATAGGTGTGCACATGTCGAGCATCTCGGGCTCCTCAAACGCCTTGAAGATCAGTTCGTATCCGATGCCGTTGGTGTCTCCGTGGGTGATGGCCACGCGTATTTTCTGATTGTCCATAATTTGCTGTATCTTTATGATGATTTGCTTATTCTTATTGTTTCCGCATTGTTTTCACGCATCTTTTGGCCGCATGTCCGCCATGCTCTCAAGGCTTGTCCCACGCCAACGTGTAGAGCATCGCCTCCAGCCTTCGGATGGCGTTGCGCTTCGTTTTCCCGGGCGCGAAGACGAAGCCCTCGGCCACGACGGTTCCTTTCCCCGCGCTCTCCGTTCCGTTCTTGCCAGCCATCGTCAACCGACGGCTGACAAACGGGCCGCCCATGTCATCGCCACGCATCTCCCATAAGCCTCGGTAGAGGGTCATTGGGGCATGCGCCGTGTCGTTATGGCGGAGCCAGAGGGCACGATCCTTCTCGTTTCTGAAGACCAGGCGCCTGCTGACCGTAGGTGCGACTGTGGTCATCCACATGGAGTCGGTCTCGCCTTTGATTTTCTGTCCGAGCACGCGGTCGCGCTGTGTGACAAAGCGTTGCACGTCGCCTTTTTCGACGCGTATGGGACGTTCGTCCTCCGTCGCCGACGGTTGTTCCCGGTAGACTACGATGTTCTGCATCGTCGCCGTGCCGTTGTCACTCAGCCAGATGAAGTCTCGCCCACGCTTGCTGGCCACCATGTCGACCGGAATCCAGAGAGACACGCCAAACATCCGCCTGACTTCCTGCTCGGCCTTGGTGTTGCGTCGGTGTCTCAGGAGAGCGAGCGTCTTGTTGGCCTCCGCCCGGTTGAGCAGTGTGCGCAGCGTTGTCGCCACACCTCGAGCGCCCTGCCTGAGCGCACTTACCGAGGGGGCCCCGATGCGGACCACCATCTGGGGCTTGGCCCAAACGTTCTTTTCATAGCCCACATGGGGGCGGTCATAGGCCTTGGGGTCGATACTGACGATGACGATGTTGCGTGCCTGCCGCAGGGTGGCATCGAACCTCACGCTGTCAACGGCCGACACGTCAAACGCCGGCTCACTTTGTGGCAAGCCTTCCACATCCGCCTCCAGCATCTGCCTGACGATTCCTCCACGATCGCCCACGAGCAACACCTCATAGAGGCGTCCGCCCGAAGGGGGCAACAGGCCGTCAGATCCGTTGCAAGCCACGAGCAGCAGACAGGCCAACAGACAGGCCAACACTCTGCTCATCGCTTTTCCTCATGGCGCACCTCCCCAATCTTCTTGGAGGTGCTGAGCAGGCCACAGGCCGCATAGATGTCTTGTCCGCGCGAGGCGCGTATGGTGGTGAAGACGCCATGACCCGTGAGATAGTCACGAAACTCCTCCATCTTCCGCTCGTCGGTGCCATGCAGGGGCACGTCGGGTATTTGGTGAAAACGGATGAGATTGACGCGGCAGGGCAGGCCCTTGAGCAGCTTGACTATCTGGCGCGCGTGGTCCAATGTGTCGTTGATGCCTCCGAAGACGATATACTCGAATGACAAACGGCGTTGGTGGGCGAAGTCGTAGTTGCGCAACAGGTCCACGATTTCCTCGATGGGCATGGCCTTCTCCGCCGGCATGAGCGAAGCGCGAAGCGCATGGCTGGGGGCGTGAAGGCTGATGGCCACATGACAGTCGCTCTCCTCGAGAAACCGCTGGAGCTTATCCTTGAGACCGACGGAACTGACGGTGATGCGCTTGGGGCTCCAAGCCCAACCGTAGTCTGCTGTCAGTATCTCGGTGGAGCGCAAGACATTGTCGAGGTTGTCCATTGGCTCTCCCTGTCCCATGTAGACGATGTTGGTCAACTTGTCCACCTCGGGCAGGCTGTAGATTTGGTTGAGGATGTCGGCCGCGGTGAGATAGCCCTCAAAACCCTGCTTGCCTGTCTGGCAAAACAGGCAGTTCATCTTGCAGCCCACCTCACACGAGACGCAGAGCGTGGCGCGGTCGTCCTCGGGGATGTAAACCGTCTCGACGAACTTGACGCCCTGGCTGTCATCGGGGCGTGTGGTCTTGACGGGGAAGAGATACTTGATGGTGCCGTCCTTCGAGTGTTGCGCGTCGATGGGCGCTGCGCACCCCACCTCATATTCCTCTTCCAACCGCGCGCGGTTGACCTTGGAGATGTTGGTCATCTCGTCGATACTCTTCACGTGGTTGCCGTAAATCCATTTGGCCATCTGCCCTCCCGTGAAAGCGGGCATCCCCAGGGAGGTGGCCACTTCTTTCAGCTCGGAGAGCGTCATGCCGAGTAATGTTTTCTTCTTCATCTCTGCAAAGATACAAATTTTTTGAAAAAGCTACACGTATTGTGGGTTAAAATCGCTATCTTTGCATAGGATAGGCTGCACTCGGCAATTTGAAAGTGAACTTTCATTGCGCTCATTTGCACTATCCTTGCATAGGATAGGCTGCACTCGGCAATTTGAAAGTGAACTTTCATTGCGCTCAT
>DAIOEQ010000108.1:0-7129 GCA_036746215.1 Prevotella sp. | reverse complement strand
AGTGGTCTCACCGATGGTGACCTGATATTCGTTGATGTTGCCGATGACATTATAGGTCTCTGGTGCCTCAGGAATTTGTCCGATATAGCGGTGCGTGTCCCAATCCACCACATCGCGCATGGTTCCCTTCGCGTGCTTGCCGGCCGCGTAATGGGCCAAGCCGATGAACATTCCATAGTCGTCGGCATTGTAAGAACAGATGACAGAGCCATCGGCTGACGCGTTCTTGCCCACAATGAAATTGGTGCAAGCCGACGAATAGCTTGCCACGAGAGCAAGCGCAAGTAAAGCAAAGACTTTCTTCATGGCGCAATCTTAACAAGCCTTGAAACTCATGTCCAAGCCCTTGACGCTGTGCGTGAGGGCCCCAACGCTGATGAAGTCGACACCTTGCTCGGCATAGCTGCGGATGGTGTCGAAGGTGATGCCACCCGACGACTCCACCTCATAACGGTGATTGATGAGGTCGACGGCTTTCTTGGTGTCGGGCACGGTAAAGTTATCAAGCATGATGCGATTGACGCCTCCCTTGTCGAGCACCTGCTGAAGCTCGTCGAAGTTGCGCACCTCAATCTCGATCTTCAAGTCAAGTCCCTTGTCCTTCAGGTACTGATGGCAACGGTCAATGGCATTGTCGATGCCTCCCGCAAAGTCAACGTGGTTGTCCTTGAGCAAAATCATGTCAAACAGACCGATGCGATGGTTCATGCCACCGCCGATCTTCACGGCCTGCTTCTCGAGGATGCGCATGCCCGGTGTGGTCTTGCGGGTGTCGAGGACGTGTGCGCCCGTGCCCTCTATCAGTTTCACATACTTGTTGGTCATGGTGGCTATGCCACTCATGCGCTGCATGATGTTGAGCATCAGGCGTTCTGTCTGCAACAATGAGCGCACCTTGCCCGACACGACAAAAGCGATGTCGCCCTTCTTGACGTGCGCGCCATCCTCGATGAAGACGTCCATCTGCATGGTGGGGTCAAAGCGGTTGAACACCTTGCGGGCCATGTCCACGCCCGCAAGAATGCCATCTTCCTTGATGAGCAGGTGGCTCTTGCCCATGGCGTTCTCTGGTATGCAACACAGGGTGGTGTGGTCTCCGTCTCCTATGTCCTCGGCAAAAGCGAGGTCGATAAGAGCATCCTCTAATTCATTTACTGATAACATGTTATTTTGATTTGATTTATTTTACCTGGTTGTTTTTCTCCAATTTCAGATTGGCATTGGGCGCAAACTTCCTTATCGGACGGGCGCCATTGTTGGCCGGCGCAATGGCTTGTGGGGCGCCCGGCGTGTTGGCTGGCGTTGCGCTGTTGGCTGGCGTTGCGCCGACGGTGTTGGGCGTTCTGGCGGATTGGGGCCGCGCGGTGTCAACCGCCTGCTGTGAAGTGGGCGTGTTGGCAGGCTTCTCCACCTTCCGATGGCACCGCAGCAAATGAATCTTGTCAAAGCTCACCAGCTGCAAGGTGGTGGACGAACCGTTCATCTGATTGTTCTTGTTGAGAAGGAAATAGCCACGGATTTCCTTTACGCCCAGACTGTCGGCGTCTGTCAGGACCACCTGCTGGTCGTAAGACGATGACACATGCAAGACACGGGAGGACACGCTGTCGTTGCTGTAAACCAAAGCCAGCGTGACGATGCCGTCTCGCATGCCATCCTGGAAGATGAAGTTGCTGTGCACCGAGAGCACATAGTCGTCGCCCTTCTGCGCCTTGGCGTCGGGCTTGAAGTGGAAGGAATACACATTGTAGGGCTCGTTGGGTATCAAGACCAACGACTGGGGTCCCTTCCACAGGTCAATGGTGTCACCCGAAACGGTGTTGTAGGCTTCACTTCCGCTATTCGTGCCGACAGAGGACCCAGCCGCCTGCGCATCTTTGCCCATGCGCTCGGCAATGTCCTCATACATGTCATGCAACTGCGTGGCGTGGCGCATGTAATAGACCATAGACGAATCGAAATCGGCTTTGGTCACGCCATACTTCTTGAAGACGGCCATGTGATAGGCAATGATGTTCTCGTCATAGTTGCCAGAGGCCTGGCGGGCCATCGCGTCCGCCAAATGATAATCGTAGAGCAAGTCTTCCATCTCGCCGGGTTGGATGATGCCCGATGGAGTGGACGGCTTACATGACGCGACAAAGCCAACGATGATGAACATCATCAGCAACAGCCCGGTAGAACGATGCGTATGGATAATCATGCCTTTGTGTCAGAATTGCGTTGCGGCTCCTTATGAAACGCCACACGTATTGTGTTTTCCAACTGCTCGAGGTCTTTTCTGCAAAACAGCAGCAGGCATATGACGCCAACCGTGATGCACGAGTCAGCAAAGTTGAAAACGGGCGAGAAGAACGTGAACTCCTCCCCACCCCACACTGGAATCCACGAGGGCCATGTGGCATGGAAGATGGGGAAATAGAACATGTCGACCACCTTACCCATCAGCACATCGGCATAACCGGTCCCGAAAGGAACCCAATAGGCCGTGTAGAAAGGCGAGGAGGCGCTGAAGACCAAGCCGTAAAACAGCGAGTCGAAGATGTTGCCTGCGGCGCCCGCCAACACCATGGACAGGAATACAACGTAACGCGTGCGCCCCTTCTGCCTGATGGTCTGCCAAATAAACCATCCGATGGCAGACACGGCCACGATGCGCAACACGCTGAGGAAGAGCTTGTTGACAAACGTCATTCCCAGCGTCATGGATGTTTTCACTCCTATCTTGATGACCTGGTCAATGACCAGGATGGCCACGACCAGCAGCCACGCCAGTCGCCCGTCGGTCATCCACTCGTGTTTTGCAGTCTTACCCATTTAGTGATTTCTTGAGTTTTTGGAAGCCACGCTCAGCGTGGCGTGAGGCACGAGGCGCAAACGCTCCTTGGGAATCAGTTCGCCCGTGATGCGGTCGATGCCGTAGGTCTTGTTCTCAATGCGCATGAGCGCAGCCTCCAGGGCCTGGATGAATTTCTGCTGACGCTGTGACATCTCGATGAGATGCTCCTTCTCCATGGCCTCCGTGCCCTCCTCCAAAATCTTGTAGGTGGGCGCCGTGTCGTTGTCTGAGTTGCTGTCGGCATTCATCAGTTGCCGCATCATGTCATTGTAGCTCTTTCGGGCCACATCCAACTTTTCATTGATGATTCCCCGGAACTCCTCAAGTTCCTGGTCGGAATAACGCTTTTTTATTTCCATGACGATAGAAATCAAACCATTAGACGATAGAGATCCAATCATGAAGGGTGGACGTTACCACATGATTGATGAAAAACGCCCTCTCTTGCACGTTCGGAGCAAGAGGCAATGTCACTTGCTCCTTCCTCCGAACGACACGAGGGGCTTCTGCGAGTGTCGGTGGAAGCCTTAGGCTTTCTCCACCTTGATATGTACCTTGAAGGTGTCGAAATCGATGGCCGCACCATCGTTGGCAGCCACGGAAATCTCATCCGCCAGCACCTGCGCCTTCACGTAATCGCCAAAAGCGGCAATGGCGGCGTCGGTGTCCGCGTTGGGCTCCACGGTGACCTTGATGCGATCAGTGATCTCGAGGCCACTCTCCTTACGTATGTTTTGTATGCGGTTGATGAGCTCACGAGCCATTCCCTCGTTCTTCAGTTCGGGGGTCAGCTCCACCTCAAGGGCCACCGTGAGGTTGCCCTCATTGGAGACGAGCCATCCGGGCATGTCCTCGGAGATAATCTCCACGTCTGCCACGTCGACCGTCACCGGTTGCCCGTCAACGTCGAAGCCATACTTGCCGTCGCGCTCGAAGGCGGCAATCTGCTCTTGCGAGAGGTTGCTCATGGTGGCGGCGACAGCTTTCATGAGCTTGCCAAACTTCTTGCCCATGACGCGGAAGTTGCACTTCACCTTCTTCACCAGGACGTTCTGGCCTTCAGCATAAGTCAACGTCTTGACGTTCACCTCGTTGAGAATCAAGTCCTTGACGGCCTCGATGTGTTTCTTCTGCTCCGCGTCGACCACAGGTATCATGATTTGGGCCAACGGCTGGCGCACCTTGATGCTCACCTTGCGGCGCAGGGCCAACACCATAGACGTGATCTTTTGCGCCATGGCCATGCGGAGCTCGAGGTCGGCATTGATGAGCGACTCGTCAGCCACGGGGAAACGATCCAAGTGGACCGACTCCAACTTGCCCTTCAAGTCCTTGTAGAGCTGGTCGGCGAAGAACGGAGCGAACGGCGCCATGAGCTTGGAGACCGTCATCAGGCAGGTGTAAAGCACACGGTAGGCTGCCAGTTTGTCGGCGCTCATCTCCTTGCCCCAGAAACGCTTGCGGTTGAGACGCACATACCAGTTGCTCAAGTCGTCGTTGACAAAGGCGTCGATCAATCGGCCAGCGCGCGTCGGATCGAAATTGTCGAGCTCACGCGTGACGCCCTTGATGAGCGTGTTCAGGCAGGAGAGTATCCAGCTGTCCACCTCTGTCAGCGCCTCCCTGCTGTCGGCCAGCGTTCCCTCCTCGGGGTCGAAGCCGTCGACATTGGCGTAGAGGGCAAAGAAGCTATACGTATTATATAAGGTGCCAAAGAACTTTCTGCGGCACTCATCCACGCCATTGGGGTCAAATTTCAAGTTGTCCCAAGGCTCAGAGTTGGTGAGCATGTAGAAACGCACCGGGTCGGCGCCATACTTGTCGAGCATCTCGAAGGGGTTGACCACGTTGCCGACGTGCTTGCTCATCTTGTTGCCCTTGGAGTCGAGCACGAGGCCGGAGCTGATGACATTCTTGAAAGCCACCGAGTCGAAGACCATCGTGGCGATGGCATGCAGCGTGAAGAACCAACCGCGCGTCTGGTCGACACCCTCATTGATGAAGTCGGCCGGGAAGAAGGCCGGCGGCACGGGTGTGCCCTCATAGGTGCTGTGCACGAGCTGGCTGCGGTAGGTCGCCTCGTCCAATCCCGTGGCCTTCAGGCCATCGGCGTTGATAGCTCCCTCAAAGGGATAGTGGAGCTGCGCGTAAGGCATTGAGCCTGAATCGAACCAGACATCAATCAGGTCACTCTCGCGGTGCATGGGCTTGCCGTTCTCGCTGACCAGCACGATGCGGTCAATATAGGGGCGGTGAAGATCCACCTTGTCATAGTTGGCCTGTGAGAAGTCGCCCACCACAAAGCCCAGGTCCTTCAGCGGATTGCTCTTCATGAAACCGGCCGCCACCGACTTCTCGATTTCCGTGTAAAGCTCCTCGATGGAGCCGATGCACTTCTCGTTGCGGTTCTCGTCGCGCCAGATGGGAAGCGGCGTGCCCCAGAAACGCGAGCGAGAGAGGTTCCAGTCGTTGAGGTTCTCCAGCCAGTTGCCGAAGCGGCCTGTGCCCGTGCTCTCGGGCTGCCAGTGGATCGTCTTGTTGTAGGCCACCATCTCCTGCTTCTTCGCCGTGTCGCGGATAAACCACGAGTCAAGCGGATAATAGAGGATGGGCTTGTCGGTGCGCCAGCTGTGCGGATAGTTGTGCACCATCTTTTGTATCTTGAAGGCGGAGCCCTCCTGCTTCATCTCCATCGAGATGACGATGTTGAGGTCTTCGGCCTTGGCCGACGCCTTCTTGTCCCACACGCCGTCAGGATTGAACTTAGGATCGTAAGCGTTCTTCACATAGTCGCCCGCATGATGGCTATACGCCTCCACATCGACACAGCGCTCGACAAAGTTGGGGTCAAGGTCGTCAAGGAGGTAATACTTGCCTTGCAGGTCGACCATGGGGCGTGTCTCGCCTTGCTTGGAGATGAGATAAAGCGCGGGCACGCCAGCGTCATTACAGACCTTGGCGTCGTCGGCGCCGAACGTGGAGGCCGTGTGCACGATGCCCGTACCATCCTCCGTGGTGACATAGTCGCCAGGGATGACGCGGAAGGCCTCGTCGGCCATCTCCACAAACTCGTCGCGGCCGTCAGCGCCCTTGAACACCTTCTCGGGATGGGCGGCGGCATAGTCGTTGACATACTTGTGGCTGTATTGGCTCACCTTCTCGCAGGGCTTCACCCACGGCATGAGTTGCTTGTAATGAATGCCCACGAGGTCGGCGCCCTTCATGTGGTCGACGACCTTCCAGGGGCAGTGCTTGTCCTCCTTGTCATAGGCGGGCAGCTCGCCCTCCTTGACCTCATGGTCGGGGTCGAGATAGGCGCCCAGCAGGCTCTCGGCCAGGATGGCGGTGATGGGCTCGCCCGTGTAGGGGTTGTAAGTCTCCACGGCCACGTAGTCAATCTTCGGTCCCACGCACAACGCGATGTTGGAGGGCAGCGTCCATGGAGTGGTGGTCCATGCCAGGAAATAAGGCTTTCCCCACTTCGTCCATTCGGCTTTCGGCTCCGTGATGAGGAACTGGGCGGTGACGGTGGTGTCCTTCACGTCCTGGTAGCAGCCGGGCTGGTTGAGCTCATGCGAGCTGAGACCTGTGCCGTCAGAGGGCGAATAGGGCTGGATGGTATAGCCCTTATAGAGCAGGCCCTTGTTGTAGAGCTGCTTGAGCAGCCACCAAAGGGTCTCGATATACTTGGTGTCGTAGGTGATGTAAGGGTGCTCGAGGTCAACGAAATAGCCCATGCGCTTCGTCAGCTCATCCCACTCCTTGGTGAACTTCATCACGTCTTGGTGGCAACGGTGGTTGTACTCCTCGACGGAGATTTTCTCGCCGATGTCTTTCTTGGTAATGTGCAATTCCTTCTCCACATTGATCTCCACGGGCAGTCCGTGGGTGTCCCAACCGGCCTTGCGCTTCACCTGGAAGCCCTGCATGGTCTTATAGCGGTTGAAAGTGTCCTTGATGGAGCGGGCGAGGACATGGTGAATACCCGGATGACCATTGGCAGAAGGGGGACCCTCAAAGAAAATGAACTTGGGGCAACCCTCACGCTCATCAATGCTTTTGTGGAAGATGTCATTTTTCTCCCACTCTGCCAAGACCGCTTCGTTGGTCTTGGTCAAATCCAATCCACTATGTTCGGCGAATTTCTTAGCCATAATCTTTTCTTGCTTTACCTTATTAAAATGTTTGGCGCAAAGGTAACAAAAAAGTATGGAACAGGCAAATTTTCACAATTTCTTTTCTTTTCCTTACAACCATTAACATGACATAACGCAAGCCGTGCAGTTTTTT
>DAIOEQ010000107.1:0-7147 GCA_036746215.1 Prevotella sp. | reverse complement strand
TTTCTTGGGGTATTGCCGAAAAAAGAAGGACCGCTACGACCTCCCTATTTCTTATCCTCCGTCTGAGGCTCCACAGCCTCCGCCTGAGGTTCCGCCTTCTTGCGCGGAGCGCGCTTGGCGGGCGCCTTCTTGGGTGTTGGCTCCTTGGCTGCAGTTTCCACGGCCTCATACTTCTTGCGCATCGCGTCAAGCGCCGCCTCACTCTTCTCGAGCTTAGCCTGCAGACGCTGTATCTCCTGGTCCTTCATCGTGATCTCGTCGCCCTCGTTCTTGATGGTAGTGAGGAGCGAGTTGAGCTGGTCGTTGTCAATCTCTGACGGATAGAGATCATTGACACGCGTGATGAAGTCGCCGAGAATATTCATGTAGTTGGTGAAGGCATCGAACGGACTGCTGTAGATGCCACGGTCGAGACCCACATTGGAAGGCTTGGTGGTCATGAACCGGAAGTTGTTGCTTGCCTGCAGGTAGTCCCAGTCGACATTGATGCGCGGGTCGTTGGCGATGCGCACGCGCTCGGCCACGCTGTAGAGCTTCTCGAAGGCCTCACGCTGCATGGGGTTGCCCAGCCAACTGCTTACGTCGCGCTCCTCGTCGACCCACGAGAGCGTGTCGGGCACACAAATCTCGCCCACGCTGGGCGTGGAGTCGAATATCTCAGACGGCGTGGCGAAAGCCACACCCTTCTGCTTGGCGCAAAGGGGCAGGGCGTGTATGAAGTCGAGGATGTTGGAGCTGAGAGGCTGCGCGATACCGAGCGCCGACAGTTCCATGAAGATATTGATGACATTGTCGCCCTCGGGCAACGAGGCGATGCGCCCAATGTAATTGTCGGCGAAGAGCGGATAGCCCTCCCAGTTGGTGTTGTTGAAGCGCAGGCTGACGTCATCGCTGAGCGTGATGTCGCGTAGCAGGAGCTTCAGCTGGGGCGCGATGGCGCAATGGTAAACATAGTGGGGACTCTTCCAGCCGAGCACGTGCTTCGCGCCCTCCGTGAGCATGCCCTTGAAACCCATCTGCGCGGCCTGCAAGCCGATGTCGTCGCTATAGATGAGCGATGAGTTGCGGAGCACGGTAGGCTTCTTGCCAAAGTAGTCCTTGATCTTCTGGCACTGCTTCTTCACGTCGGCCTCGAAGCACTGTTCATCCTTGAGCGAGCTCAAGCCGTGGGAGTAAGGCTCGGCGAGAAACTCCACGCAGCCGGTCTTGTTGAGTTCCTGCAACTTCTCGAGCACCTGCGGCGCGTGCACCTCGAGCTGCTCGATGCCCACGCCCGAGAGCGAGAAGGCCACCTTGAAGAAGTCGCCGTTCTCCTCGATCATCTTGCCGATGGTGTTGAGCGCCGGCATGTAGGAGCGCTCCACGATGTCGTTGATGCTGCGCTCGTTCTCGTAGTCGTCGTAATAGTAGTGGTCGGTACCGATGTCGAAGAAGCGGTAGCGCTTCAAGTGGACGATCTGGTGTATCTCAAAATATAAGCAGATTGTTTTCATTGTGTTCTTTTTGAGATTGGGCCTCTGCCGTGCCACGCCTTCATGAGGAGGGACGCGGCGGAGGCGGTTGTATGTTAAATGTGATGGGGTATGTTGTTAGTTGTCATGTTGGTAATGGCGCAGTGGAGCGTAGTCCTGTCCCGTGAGACGCGTCACGTCCAGTGGAGCGTTCGCATATAGAGCTCCCGTATCCAGCGTCCCACCTTCTCCCACGTGATTTGGTCGACCTCTCTCTTGCCCTCATCCTGCAGGTAATGGAAGAGACTGTCGTTGTGGCAGATGCTGTAGATGGAGTCGGCCAAGGCGTGGATGTCCCAATAGTCGACCTTGATGCAATTGTTGAGAATCTCGGCGCACCCACTCTGCTTGGAGATGATGGTTGGCGTGCCACACTGCATGGCCTCAAGGGGCGAGATACCGAAAGGCTCGGAGACCGACGGCATGACATAGACATCAGAGTCCTTGAGACACTCGTAGACCTGCTTGCCTCGCATGAAGCCCGGGAAGTGGAAGCGGTCGGCGATGCCACGCTCGGCGGCGAGGTAAATCATCTGGTCCATCATGTCGCCCGACCCCGCCATGCAGAAGCGGATGTGCCGTGTGCGGTGAAGCACCATGTTGGCGGCCTCAACGAAGTATTCGGGGCCCTTCTGCATGGTCAGTCGCCCAAGGAAGGTCACAATCTTGTCCTTGCCCGTATGGTCAGGACGCGGTATGGCGGCGTTCTCCGGGCTGAGGGGATAGACCGCATTGTGAACGGTGAACACCTTTCGCGGGTCCTGGTGATACTGGTTGATGACAGTGTTGCGCGTCAGGTCCGACACACACATGATGCAGTCGGCATGGTCCATGCCGTCTTTCTCGATGGAATAGACGGTGGGATTGACGTGTCCGCGGCTGCGGTCGTAGTCGGTGGCGTGCACATGGATGCAGAGCGGCTTGCCGCTGACCTGCTTGGCGTGGATGCCAGCGGGATAAGTGAGCCAGTCGTGGGCGTGGATGATGTCAAACTGCTCGGCGCGCGCCACCACGCCGGCGATAATCGAGTAGTTGTTGATTTCCTCGTGCAAGTTGCCGGGATAGCCACCCGCAAACTCCATGCAACCGAGGTCGTTGACGTGCATGAAGTTGAAGTCGGCATAGATATGGTCTCGGTAGCGATAGTAGTCATGGGGATCCATGAGGTTGCCGACGCGACTGTTGACATAGTCGAAGTTGACGTCGCGATAGGCGATGGGCACACAGTTCATGGCGACGATGTGCGCAAACGTGTGGTCCTCGTCTCCCCAAGGCTTGGGGAGACAGAGAGTGATGTCCACATCGCCCTGGGCGTGCAGCCCCTCGGAGATTCCGAAATTGGCTGTGGCCAAACCTCCATACACATGAGGAGGATATTCCCATCCAAACATTAAGACTTTCATAGACGTGTCCTCCTAATGATTAAAATTTATACTTTTCGAGTTGTTCAAGTGCGCGCAGGATCTCGGCGACGTTCATGGCAAACGACATGGCGCCGCGCCCGTGGAAGGGCGGGTTACCGTCGAAGAGCTCGGGCAGGGTGCCCAGGCAGTGGTACTGCATTTCCTCATCGTAGCCCACCATCTGTCGCTCGATGAAACTCAAGCGCGTGCGTTTGTAGAGCTTGAGGCTGGCCTCCATGTAGAAGCCGAAGAGCCATGGCCATGCCGTGCCCTGGTGGTAGGCATAGTCGCGCTGGGCCTGCGGGCCGACGTACATGGGGTTGTATCCGCCACTCTTCGGCGAGAGGGAACGCAAGCCCTTCGGCGTGAGCAACTCACGCGTGCAGAAGTCGATGATGCTCTTCTTCTGCGGATTGTCAAGCGGTGAATAGTCGAAGGCCACGGGGAATATCATGTTGGGCCGTACGCTCTGCTCGCGCACGTCTCCGTCTACATAGTCGTAGAGGTAGCCATAAGGATTGACAAAGGTGGCCTGGAAAGCGGTCTTGGCCTTGTCGGCGGCCATCTCCAGGCGCACGGCGCTGTCTCCCTTGCCGGCGGCACGGGCCAGCTCTGCTCCGAACATCAAGGCGTTGTACCAAAGGGCGTTGAACTCCACCACATAGCCTGTGCGGGGCACGATGGGACGCCCGTTGGCAGTGGAGTTCATCCAGGTGACAGCGCGGTTCTTGCCCTCGGTACGCACCAAGCCGTTGTCCTCGACCGTGAGGTTGGGATGTTTCTCCTCGCGGATGAAACGGAGGATGTCCCACACCAGCTGCCCGTATTTCTCCAGGCAGTTGTCAACGCCCGTTTCCTTGGCATACTGCTGGACGCACCAGATGGCCCAAAGGGGCACATCGGGCTGGTCCACCTCATAGAGTCTCACGGTGATGGGCTTCTTCTCCATAAACTGGCGGAGGCCCTTCTCGGCAGTCTTCATGGCGGCTTCGAAGAAGGCGTTCTCCTCAATGGAGAGCGTCAGGCCTGGCAGGGAGATGAAGGTGTCGCGGGCGCGAGCCTTGAACCAAGGGTAACCGGCGAGGATGTAGGTCTCGCCGTTCTTGTCCTCCACATGAAACTGGTGGGCGGCGTTGACGAGACAATGGAAGAAGTTGTCGCGCGGCGAACGCTCGTCGACCTCCTTCTGGAAGAGTGTCTTCAAGCCGCGTGTCTTGCTCTCCGACGTGGAGGCGGCAAAGACGATGCTCTCGCCCTTGCGGATGGGCATCTCAAAATATCCGGGCACATAGAGGTCCTCGTTGGAGGCGTAGCCGCGCTCCTGCTCTTTCGGATACTCGATGCCCCGATACCAGTCGGGCTGGAAAACAAACTCATTCTTCTTGGAGAACTGCATGAAGAGGTCGGGATAGCCGGCATACATACAGGTTCGTATGCCATTGTCGACCTCGCTGTAGGCGCGGCTCGCCACCGCGTTCTCGTGTGTGAACTGTCGCACGCTGCGGAAGGCGAGGAACGGGCGGAAGCGAAGCGTGGTGGCCGAGTGGGCGTCGTCGAGCGTGTAGCGTATCAGGATGCGGTCCTCAAAATGCTGGAAGACCACTTCCTTGCGCAGGATGACGCCTCCCACACGGTAGATGGTGGTGGGCACCTTGTCGCAGTCAAACTCGCGAATGTATTTGTGACCATTAGGGCTGAAGTTGTTGCCCTGATACTTGTGCAGTCCGAGGTTGAACTCAGCGCCGTGTTGGACGACCGTGCAGTCGAGCGACGAGAGCAGCACATGGTTTTCATCGTCCAGGTTGGGCACCGGGACAACAAGCAGCCCATGGTACTTGCGCGTGTTGCAATCGACAATCGTCGAGCACGAGTAGGCTCCCGACCGGTTGGTCCGGAGAATCTCCTTGCCCAGCGAATCTTGCAGGTTTGTCATCAGCGCTCTTTCGAATCTAAGATAACTCATAGTTCTCAATTCAGGCTTTTATGTGGTTTAGATTATTTTCCATTAGGTAAGGGGCAGACCGTCAACGGTGAGCTCCCGGCCTCCTTGTGGTTTCAAAGTTAACAAAAATCCAACAGAGCGCAAAGCAAAAACCAACTTATTTTTCCCGAAACAGAGAAAAGTTGGCTTTTTGAGACGCTATTGACAAGGATTGGTACTGGCCCGCATAGCTGTATACGCACACAAGCTAAAAGCGCAAGGCGACGTCCATGCCAACCCACGCGCTGCTCATCATGACATGACGACGATCTTATGTTACAAAAAAATGAGTAACGCCTTATCATTTATCCACCCAGGGCGTTCTCGCTTAGGCAAGCGATAGCGCCGAGCGCAGCCCGCTTGCCCAAATCCCAAACTTGAGTTTCTTATTCCCCGCTTGGACAAAAAGAGCGTCTCACTGGTTGCCAAAAGCAAGTTGCCAAAAGCAAGGACCTGTTGTCTTATTATCTCTTTTGTCGTCCCCAAAAACGAAGTACAGTTGTCTCCTATTGTCGCAGCGCAAGAAAAAGGATTGTCGCCCGGTCACTCCGGGATGAGGAAGTTGATGACCTCTTGCTCCACGGTGATGCGGAAAGGCCCGACGGGCGTGTGCATCAGCCTTCCGTCGATGCCCACGAGAGCGTGCTCGGCCTTTTCGACCACTACCTCCCGTGTGCGGTAAGGGTGCACCGAGTGGTGGTTGAGAAACTTACCCTTGAGGAAGAGATAGATACCCTCAAAGAGTTGGGTGACCCCCGGATGGTAGACCACCGACACGTCGAGTAACCCATTGTAGGGCACAGCGTTGGGTGTCTGTCCGTAGCCCGCCGCGTTGCCGACACACATCGTCATGACGCGTCGGTCGATGTGGTCGGTGTTGATTTTGATTTTCATGCGGTAGTCGAGGCGCTGGAATATCATGAGGATGAACGAGAACAGGAAGGACAGCGAGCGCGAGCCGAGGAAGTGGCGCGTCTGTCGGCGCAGGTTCATGATGGCCGCGATGAGGCCCACGTTGACACAGTTGAGGAAGTAGCGCCGACACGCCTCTCCCCTTCGGTTGGTGTAGCGGATGCAGCCCAGGTCGATCTTGCGCACCCGGCGGTCCTTGAGCCAGCGGATGGTCTGGTCGTAGCGGTCCTCGTCGAACTCCCAGAAATGCGCGAAATCGTTCATCACGCCATTGGGTATGACGCCCAGCGCCACACTGTCGCGCACGCTTTTCTCCACCTGCATGAGGCAGTTGACCGAATCGTTAAGCGCGCTGTCGCCGCCCACAATGACGATGGTGTGGTAGCCATTGTTGACAAACATCTTGACCAGTCGGTCCACGCTACCCGCGTTCTCACTGGTCACATGGTCATAGCGGATGCCATTCTCTTTCAGGCATGCCTCAATCTTGGCCCACCGCTTGGCAGACCCTCCGAAAAGTCCCGACTTAGGGCAATAGATGATGCCCCAACGATTGTCTTCCATATTGTTATCTCTTTGGCCCTCCCAACGGGGGCTGGCCTTGTCGTTCTGCTTTTGTCGCGCCTCAACGGATAAGGTCGCGTATGTCGGCCTGGATGCGCTCCATCGGTTGCTGGCCGTCAATCCAGTGGATGGTGAGGCCGCGTCGTTCCATGCCACGAAACCAGGTCATCTGCCGCTTGGCAAACTGGTGTATGGCTATCTCCAGCTGGCGGCGCATCTCGGCATAGTACAGGTGCCCCACCACATACTCAGTGACATACTTGTACTCCAGTCCGTAATAGGTGAGGTCGTCGGCCTTGACACCCTTCTGAAGCAGGCCGCGTATCTCGTCTACCATGCCTCCCTTGAGCCTCCTGTCGAGGCGGTCGGTTATCTTTCGGCGCCTGACGTCACGATCCACGCTCACGCCAATGATTGTGGAGTCGATGGCGGGCATGCGCCGCAGCTCGGTGGCGTGCTCGAGGTTGTAGGTCTCAATCTCAATGGCGCGTATGGCGCGCTGGCAGGAGTCCACATCCGTGGTGTTGTGCATGGCCGATCCCGTCTGTCGCTTGAGGCCCTGGAGCATGGTCGTCAGTTCCTCGAGCGTCTTCCCCTCAAGCGCCTGACGCAAGTCGGGGTTCTGCGGGACAGGCGACAGGGCATATCCCCTGAGCACCGCCTCTATGTAGAGTCCCGTTCCGCCGCAGAGGATGGGCGTCGCGCCACGACTTACGATGTCGTCGTAGGCCACATGAAAATCCCGCTGATACTGGAAGAGATTGTATTTCGTCCCC